>CAYSOQ010000412.1:0-1502 GCA_964432685.1 uncultured bacterium | reverse complement strand
TTTCTCAGCCGACTAGTCCAATCAAGAGGAAGATCTTCCCCATTGCAATTTAACCCTGACCCCTCACATATCACCAAGATTCCCATTACTTACGCGAGAAAGTACGAGACGGTCCCCTGTATTCTCGATGAAGAGGGTGAAGTTCTCGCCGTATCCTCCGACACGCCCAGGGAGATCATTGACGAGATGATGCGCCTCACCGGGATAAAATCCCACAGGATCATCCCCTCAGCGGATATTTCCGTCCTTATCGACCGGGCATACGAAATGGCGTCCGACAAAGCCGACTACCTTTCTTCGAACGGCATCGAAAGCGATATCTTCGAACTGAAATCAAGAATCGATGAGAGCCCCGATCTTCTTGATTCCCAGGACGAAGCCCCCATTATCCGTTTTGTAAACTCCATGTTTTTCAGGGCGATACGGCAGCGCGCAAGCGATATTCACCTGGAACCCTATAGTGAGGACTTCATCGTGAGGAACAGGATCGACGGGGTACTCTACAACGTGGTAACCCTCCACATGGGGCTTCACGCACCGGTAATCTCGCGTATAAAAGTAATGGCAGGCCTCGATATTGCTGAAAAACGTCTCCCCCAGGATGGTCGAATCCGGGTCAGGCTGGGAGGAAGAGATGTAGACATCAGGGTCTCTACTGTCCCCACATCTTTCGGAGAGCGCGTGGTTTTGAGGATACTCGACCGATCCAGCCTCCAGCTTTCGCGGGAGGACATAGGAATGTCCAAATCTCACCTCCATTCATTTGAAAAGAATCTGAAAAATACCACCGGGATAGTTCTCGTAACCGGCCCCACGGGAAGCGGTAAGACCACAACTCTCTACGCGGCGCTTCGTAGCCTCGACTCCATGACGAAGAACATTATCACTATCGAAGACCCTGTTGAATACCAGATCAAGGGGATAGGGCAGATTCAGGTGAACCCAAAAATAAATCTTGCCTTCGCAAACGGCCTCCGTTCCATACTCAGGCAGGACCCGGACATCATCATGGTGGGGGAAATCAGAGATTCTGAAACTGCGGAAATCTCGATCCAGGCTTCCCTCACAGGGCACCTTGTCCTCTCAACTCTTCACACGAATGACTCTCCAGGTGCTGTTACCCGACTCCTCGACATGGGGATTGAACCTTTTCTCATCTCCTCATCACTCGAATTCGTTCTCGCGCAGCGACTCGTTCGAAAACTCTGCCCTGCCTGCAAGGAGGAGTATTCTCCAACTGAAAGTGAGACAAAATTACTTGGGGAAGAGGCGGCTGGAAGTAGAATTTACAGGTCACGTGGCTGCTCAAAGTGCTTCAATACGGGATATTCCGGGAGAACCGGAATATTCGAGGTAATGCCAGTAACGGACAGGCTGAAACTGCTGATAAATGAGAAGGCTGATGGGGAAAAGATAAAGAAAGCCGCCCGCGAGGATGGGATGGAGCTTTTGAGGACCCACGGTATATCAAAGGTATTTAATGGCATCACCACAATCGAAGA
>CAYSOQ010000411.1:0-1503 GCA_964432685.1 uncultured bacterium | reverse complement strand
ATCCTGATCCTCTGTTCTACGAACGGGTGGGAATGAGCATCCTTGACAAGCCCAGCAGTCGCTCCAGCACCGAAATTCCAGGTCTGTACTTCCCCCTTCGCTCTGAAAAACCCCGTTGCTGAGTATTCCGCGAGAGCAGGCACGGAAATCAGTGCCGCCAGCGCGACAATTAGAGTAACCTTTACAAATCGTTTCATAACATCCCCTCCTTCAATTTAGATTGCAAAAATAAGATACCTGTTTAATAAAACTCCAACGGTTCTGTATCACCCCCTCCTCATAAATTTTATACAACAAACAGAACTCTTTGTCTATATAAAGAGGCTTTAAAAGAAAACCCTGTTTTTCTATGGATAAATATCATTGTAATTCATGGTTGTCAAGGGTTTTTAACCTATCCTTTTACAAGCTCAAACAAATATATTTTCGTCTCCCCCCCTTTAACTATGTTCCGTTGTTTCAACACTGCCGGGCCAATAATAAATAATTTCCCCTCTTTTGTTTCTATCAGTGAACAGTCTGAGATTAATTTGTTGACTTTCTTCCCCTCAATTTTCCTCACGAACCCGTCCCCGTCCCACTCGAGCAGTACAACCCTGCTCCAGGAAAATGACCTGAATCCCGAAAGGATAGGTTTGGGCGCTTCCCGGGCAATGAAAGCCACTTTATCTCCAGATGGGACCATTTTAAGCCGGCCCGCAAGATAGTATCTTTTCTTTTCCATGAAGCCAATATCCAGCTCGGATGAATCGAAAAAATCGATGGCGCCTGAATAGTATTCGCTGCTCTTCCAGAAAATGATCCCATCCGCATTTGAAATCCGTAATTTTTCGTACTGGTCGATCAGAATAAATCGCTGTTTCCCTTCAGAGTAAAACGCGTTCATTCCCACAATTCCCATCACTCGTTCTTCGTTCGTGGGGATTTTGATTGCCCTTCCCTTTTTTATCTTTTTCCCCTCGAGGCGAGCAACATTCGCCCTGTCCGAATAGGGCGATTCGGAACCTGTCTCCTGGACAACCAGTGTTTTCTTGCCTCCGTAATCCTCGAATACTGCCAGATATCCCCTGAGACCATCGATTTTAATATTTATCCTGCCCTCCACATTCCCCACTACAAAGGAAGAGGGAACCTCGTAGGCTAAATCAGTCACCACAAAATCTTCCTCTCCGTCTCCATCAACATCGAAGGTGTCCATATTAATCAGGTGGCTCCCCTTTCCCTTATCTATAGTGGCCAGGGGCAATATATTTCCTTTATCAAACCTGTACAGGTAGATCCTGTGCCTTCCCATGAAGGCGATCTCATTTTTCCCATCTCCATCTATATCACCCGATGCTACTCTTAAGATCTCTTCGGGGAGTTTCCCCAGTTCTCCCACAAATTTGATCTCTTTGACCTCTCTCAAGGGGGATTCCATATCCCCCCCAGTTTCTCCGGGAGGAGTACTTTCCTTCGGACTCTCCGACATAAGTCGCGGGGCGAGAGGGTGAGGACGGGGGA
>CAYSOQ010000410.1:0-1511 GCA_964432685.1 uncultured bacterium | reverse complement strand
GAAACCTGACCTTGATGAGAGGGAGATGCAGTTTGTCTATTCCATGGACGATGACTTCTATTTTATGGATACTTCCACCTACGAGCAGATTTTCCTTCCTTCCGACCAGTTGGGGGATGGTAAGAAGTTCATGAAAGAAGAGATGCTCACGAAGATCCTTTTTTACAAGGGACAACCGATTGGGATGGAGATCCCCACATTTGTTGGGCTCGCCATCTTTAAAACCGATCCCGGTTTCAAGGGGGATACGGCCTCTGGCGGAAGCAAGCCTGCTACCCTTGAGACAGGGGCAGTGATACAGGTTCCTCTGTTTGTGAACGAAGGTGATACGGTGAAAGTGGATACAAGGACGGGAGAATATATCGAAAGAATATGATTGAGAGGGGATGATGAATTTAAAAGATATCAAACAGCTGATAGAACTCATTCGTGAAACTGACATTCTGGAATTGGAATACAAGAAAGGGCAGAGTTCCATTAGAATTAGCAGGGGTACTGCCCAGGTAGTTCCGCAAATCCCCATGGTTGCGGAAAAGATTCCACAGGGGGAAACCGTTAGGACTTCTCCTGGGGAAGCATCTAAAATACCCGATAACATTAAAGAAATAGTTTCTCCTATGATTGGGACTTTCTACCGAGCCCCCGCCCCGGACGCAGCTCCCTTCGTGGAAGTAGGTTCAATAGTTACGAAAGGACAGGTTTTGTGCATAATCGAAGCCATGAAAATCATGAACCAGATAGAATCAGACGTATCAGGTCGGGTAACAGCAATTCTTGTAGAAAACGGGCAGGCCATCGAGTTCGGCCAGCCCCTCTTTCATATAGCTGTTAATTGATTGGGGGATTAACTGTTGATCAGTAAAGTACTCATCGCAAATAGAGGGGAGATTGCCTTACGGGTAATACGAGCCTGCAAAGAGCGGGGGATCAAGACCGTGCTCGTGTACTCTACAGCAGACAAAGATAGTTTGCCCGTCAAAATGGCCGATCAGTCGATCTGTATCGGCCCCCCTGAGAGTAAGGATAGTTACTTAAACATCCCGTCTCTTCTTGCAGCGATTGAAGTCACAGATTCAGATGCGGTTCACCCGGGGTATGGATTCCTTGCTGAGAACACGGAATTTGCAGAAATATGCGAAAATTATGGGGTATCCTTTATCGGCCCGCCATCTTCGGTTATTCGAATGATGGGGAACAAGATCGAGGCGAGAAGTCTTGTCAAAAAAATAAAAGTCCCTATCCTACCTGGAAGTGAGGGTCCTGTTACCGATGAAGAGGAAGGCCTTTCCATTTCGAAGAAGATCGGGTTTCCTGTGATCATCAAAGCCGCGGCGGGAGGGGGTGGAAGAGGGATGAAGATAGTCCACTCGGCGGCAACCTTTATCAACGCTTTCCTCACTGCACAGACTGAGGCCTTGGCAGCCTTCGGCCTCCCTGATGTGTACGTAGAAAAATATTTCGAGAATGCACGTCATGTAGAGGTTCAGATCCTGGCCGACGGGAAGGGGAAC
>CAYSOQ010000409.1:0-1513 GCA_964432685.1 uncultured bacterium | reverse complement strand
TGAGAAAAAAATTGGGGAGAAGAAGGAAAAATCGAAACAAAAGGGATTGAGGGAGCGGTTGTTAGCTTTACTTGGTGAGATTACTGCAAGGGCCGGGGGTCTTACACTACACGTGGGAGATGGCAAGATTGAATTGTGGCGGGATGGGGAAGTAGCTTTAACTGCAAGTTCCATGAATGGAAAAGTCCACGTTGGAGGGGAATCGGGTTCCCTTGATCTGTCGGCTGAACTCCATATCCCCGGGAAATTGGATACACATGGAACGATTGACCTGGAGTTTGAACATTCAAAGGAAAATACGAGAGTTATCTTGAGTAGACTCTCTCTTTCGGGTCCTCATCTCGAGTTGCGTGGACAACTTACGGTCCCCTCAGGCGAGGAAAGAACCCGCATTGAGATTGGGGGAAAAGATATAGATGCCACATCTCTAAGGAAGATTGCCCTGACCTTTGCAGGGAAAGACAGGACTGTTCAGGATATATTCGAGATCATACGGGAGGGATTTGTAACACAGATAAAACTTGTCTCGGAAGGCCCCTCAATAGAAAACCTCTTCCAGCCCGGGAACTTGAAGATTAAGGGTCATCTCAAGAAGGGGAAACTAATTATCCCTGGTATAGATATGAACTTGATAAGAGTGTCTGGTGATGTGGATATTTCTGGAGGAATCCTTAAGGGGGAAAAACTGATAGGGAGTTACGGAAAGGTAGAAGTTGCCGGAGGGAGCCTGATTATTGGAATCTCTGGAGGAAAGAGCCCCTTCCATCTCGAAATCGACGTGGATACACCTGCCTCCGAAGTAAAACCGATCCTTAAAAAATTCGTGGATGCCAAGTCCTTTTTACGGGAAGTACGTATTCTAAAGAACCTGAGGGGCCGAATAAAGGGAAGGGTGGTTATGGGGGAAACCCTTCCGAACCTCTCTGTGAGTGTTGATGCGAAAGAATTTAATGTTTCGGGAAGTTATGGACGGGTCCCCTATCCCGTTACACTGAAAGGCGGGAAACTTCACTACGAACCTGGGAAGGTCGAGGTGAAAAATATCACCATGAAGGTGGGAAAATCTGTCATTAACGGTGTGACCTGGGAGGCTTCCCTCGGTAAGAAAGCAAAATTCAGTGCTTCCGTTGGGCCCTCCACCCTGGTCCTGGACCAGCTTGTAAAATGGATATCCACCATGAAAGGGGGAGATGAGTTATTCAAGGCCTATGGGGAGATAAAGGGGACGCTCCTCCTCGATTCCCTTTCCTTAAAGGGGCCTCTTATGATTCCATCCCGCTGGAATTACAGTGTAAAAGGGAAAGTGAGGAATGTTTACGCACGCCCGGATTTCCTTCCAGGAGGGATAACGCTCAGACAGGGTTCCTTTTCCGCAATACCGGGGAGGGTGAATGCGAGGAGACTCGAGGCGAAGATCGTCGATAGCGCTGTGGATCTCTCGGGAAGTTTACGGGAAGTGGGCAGGGGGGAGGTCTCAGCTGATTTGAAGATTTCTGGAAGGATAGGGGAAAAA
>CAYSOQ010000408.1:0-1523 GCA_964432685.1 uncultured bacterium | reverse complement strand
TCCAAAAAAATCCTGTCGAGAGCGGCCGTGTGCACGTCGTCCCTAACTCTGCGTGAGCCGCCCTCATCGCATCGATGATCCTCCTTTTCAACTTCTTAGGAGGGATGGGTACGTACAAACATATTGCTGTTGTCTTTGCTATCTACATACTCGCATTCCTTATGATTTCGAGTATCAAATACCATAGTTTCAAGGATCTGGAGAGGTTCAGAAAAAGGCCATTCAACACGCTGGTGGCGTTCATCCTCTTGATCATTTTGCTCCTCGCGGAGCCTGAAGTGATGATTTTTATATGTGCTACCCTTTACATCGCATCGGGCCCCGTGGAGTTCTTCATCTCTCAGCTTGCACATAGAGAAGCCCCTGATCCGGTTTCAGGCCCAATAAAGGAGGAATCAGACAGCGATGGGAATGACACTCACTGAAAAGATCATTGCAGCCCATACGGGGGAGAGCCGCCTGGAACCGGGGCAACTCGTTCTCGCAAAGGTAGATCTTGCCCTGGGAAACGATATCACGAGTCCCATAGCAATCAGGCAATTCTACGAGACAGGGGTAGAGAAGGTATTTGACAGGGACAAGATTGCCCTCGTCCCCGACCACTTCGCTCCCAATAAGGATATCAAGTCGGCAGAGCAGGTAAAAATGATGCGGGAATTCGTGAAAAAATTTGGGATCTCCCACTTTTTCGAAATGGGGGAGATGGGCATCGAGCATGTTCTTCTGCCCGATAAGGGGCTCGTGCTTCCAGGGGACCTTGTTGTGGGTGCAGACAGCCACACATGTACGTATGGAGCACTATCTGCTTTTTCTTCAGGTGTGGGGAGCACAGACCTTGCTGCGGCCATGTTGAGTGGGGAGGTGTGGCTGAAAGTGCCGGAGACGATTAAATTTGTCCTTGAAGGGGCCCCCTCTGACTGGGTGGAAGGAAAGGATATCATTCTTTACATTATAGGTGATATGGGTGTGGACGGAGCCCTCTATAAATCAATGGAGTACTCGGGTGATGGAGTGTCGCACCTTTCCATGGCATGGAGGTTCACCATGGCGAATATGGCTATCGAGGGGGGTGCGAAGAATGGAATCTTCTCTTTCGACGAAGTGACCAGGGAGTATGTAAATGGCCGATCTAGCAGGCCTTTCGAAATATTCGAAGCTGACGAAGATGCCGAATATGCTGAAGTGAAGAGGTACGATCTTGCTTCGATAGAGCCTCAGGTTGCGTTCCCCCACCTTCCTGAGAATGCCCGTTCCATTTCCGAGGTGGGGGATATCCCTATAGACCAGGTGGTGATTGGCTCCTGCACGAATGGAAGGATAGAAGACTTGAGATCCGCCGCCAAAGTCCTCTCCGGGCACAGGGTCCACAAGGGCATGCGGTTAATCGTAATCCCGGCGACCCAGGAAATCTATCTAAAGGCCCTTGATGAGGGGCTGATCGAATTATTTGTGTCCGCGGGAGGGATCGTTTCAACCCCCACATGTGGCCCCTGTCTTGGAGGTCATATGGGAGTCCTCGCTTC
>CAYSOQ010000407.1:0-1535 GCA_964432685.1 uncultured bacterium | reverse complement strand
CTGGAATTCACAGACTTCTCCTCAAGAATGCGAAAACGGAGTCGTCCCTATAGGGAACCCGTATCCGGGAATGTCGGCAGTAGTGGTCAACAAGGACTTGCGTGAAGTGAAAGTGGGCGAGGAGGGTGAACTCCTCATGACCGGGCCACAACTGACCATGGGTTACTGGCAAGAGCCTGATAAGACAGCCGCAGGATTTGTGGTCCCTCCCGGGAAGGAGATTCTATACTATCGCACGGGAGACAGGGTTCGTCGACCTCTAGACAGTGGGCCATTGGTTTATTTGGGCCGTATGGATCAACAAATTAAGATCATGGGACATCGAGTAGAGTTGGGTGAGGTGGAGGCAGTACTGCGCGAAGAGGCGGAAACCGATCTCGCTATCGCAGTAGGTTGGCCCATAACAAAGAGGGGCGCCAATGGTATTGTCTGCTTTTTAAAGGAACCAAATAAAGCCTTGGGCGATATCATAACCGGAGTAAAACACAGGTTTCCTGAGTACATGGTACCAAAACAATTGTATATTTTGGAAGACTTTCCTTTGAATGCCAATGGTAAAATAGATCGTAATGCACTCATAGAGATTTTGAAGGGTTCACAATGAACGAATTTCCGGCCGAAGAAGTCAGAACGTTTCTACTTGAATTCTTTGAGGAATCTTTGACCTTAAGGGGGTATTCCGTACAGGACATTCCCGAAGATTTCGATCTTCTTACTGAAGGGATCATTGACTCGCTTGGCTTTTTAGAAATGGTTTTGGCCGTGCAGGATAAATTTGATGTGGAGATTGATTTTGAGGAAATAGACCCCGAGAAATTATCAATTGTCGGTCCTCTGTGTCAATACATTATCGGTAAGATCAACGAAAAACCTTAACACAAGATGGCAAGAACTTTTCGCAATCTTTTTGATGAGGCTGAGTCGAAACGTTATGCCTCCGATATCTTGACCTGGATCCATGAGGCTGGGAACCCTTACTATGACTGGTTTTTTGGGGGGTACGATTCTGCACATAGGATTCTGGGCAAATGGATGACTCGACCATCTTCTGAGCTCTCCATTACAAGAATGAAGGTCCTATTTGACAACGATCGAGCGTTGGGATTATTTCTCGGTCTATCCGGGGATGAACTGCTTAGCTGCCGTAAGGCAGATATGCTTGCTCTTATGAAAGAAAGGAATCCTGACGATGTTTTAGACCTTTCTGAGCGTTTTTCCGCCGCGCGAGACCTTTTTCCTCGAGTGGGATCAGATACTTATTATCTCAGTAAAATGGGGGTATCACAGGATCTAAGAGGCGAAGGTCTAGGGCGAGAGATTCTCCGAGAATTTATAGTAACGGGGAGGGAAGCAGGATTCAACATATTTCAAATAGACGTTTCTGTCGAGAACCAGCAGGCTATTCGATTGTACGAATCCCATGGGTTTCGGGTGACTCATAGGTCATCATTCGCTAAGGCCAACCTGGAATACATCTCCATGGTCCTGGAGGAGATGGGGTAATGAGCAACTTTATCATTGGAACCAAAAATCGG
>CAYSOQ010000406.1:0-1535 GCA_964432685.1 uncultured bacterium | reverse complement strand
GGACGGATGACAGCAGTAATTTGCCGGTCGGTAGAATATCGAAGAAGCAGGGCATCTTCCGAAAGCCCGGTTACTTTTACGGGACGTGAAGGTTCAAATGGGGCGACTGCCCACATATTGCTGGAGCGTGTTCCCCACCTCGAATAAAATAAAGTCCTTCCGTCCCGTGACCAGCTGAAATTCTCCACTCCGACCCCTGTGACCCTGTGTATATTTCCACCATCATGATCCATCACCCAGAGTCTTCCAGGCATGTGCATGGAGGATGACAAGAAGGCGATCTGTTTCCCATCTGGGGAATATAGAGGCGCCCATCCCCCGTTTGCCCCCCCTTCCCCCGCACGTATGCTGTGTGCTGGGAAAAATATAAAAATAGAAATAAGCAGTGCCACCAGGGATTTCTTAACAATAAAAGATATTAACCCCATCAATCCTCCATTCACCTGTAACCATAATTTCAAGATGTACCACCTTTCCTTTTTATTTTTACCCACTTAAGATCTACCTCCGCCGCCTGGGACGATCCTTTAACGCTTCGATCCCTCTCTCCCTCCCTGCCCGGTAGCGCCTGATCCATTCCCGTATGGTCTTCCTCCTGTAGCCCGTATCTCTTGACACCTGGGAGATATTCTTAAGTCCTAGAAGGATCGGGGCAATAGTCTCGTACCGTAACATCGCTTTTCTCATCCTCTTTCTTTCCCTATCCAATATGTACACTCCCCTGGCTCTTTTTATTTCTCCCGAGTGGGTAAATTACAGAATAGCCAAAAAAAAACTTGTATTCCTTGGAAGTTCCCATATTTTGCGTATACTCTCTAGCATCGTTTATGAAGAGGAGGGGGGTGACCCCCCCTCCTCAAAACAACCTCCACAATCAGTCTTAGAAGCTCTTCACGAAGGCTTTGGCTCCACCCTTCTGGTGGCACTTGTTACAGCCGTAGGCCGGGTTGTCGCCGACACTAGCATCATGATAGGAATCTGTGACGCCGTCGGGTATAAAGGCCGCCATCCCCGCCTCGTTCCAGCGGAGAGAGTTGGCCTCAGGTCCCGCGTGGGCGAAATGACAGGAAAGGCACATTACCTTATCCGAGGTAGTCACATCCCCTGCAGTACTCAAGCTCGTCACTGACCACGTTCCCGAGACTCTTCTAAGAGGATATTTCCAGTCATACCCCGGAGGGTTCGGGTTATTGGGCGTGGTGTTGGTAACGGTTACGGTGTACTTGCTCGCGTTGTACTTCGGCCCGTCAAGAGCCACGTTCGTGGGGTGCCTGAACCAGTGGCCTCCAGAAATGGCCGTGTTCCCGGTGGTAGATGTGGGATCTCCTGCAGCCTGGCTGGTCTCTATCCCGCCGTGGAAGTTTCCATGGCAGACGGAACAGAATGATGAAAATCCTCCCCTGTAGACGTTCTTGTTGCTCTCACTATAAGGCGTCCAGAGGTCGGCTCCATCAAGAGGGTCTCCAGCAGTTTTCCTTTCGTTCACATAGCTCGTTCCCTTGATGTCTCCACGGGAGTTGCTCTCGATGGGCTCG
>CAYSOQ010000405.1:0-1537 GCA_964432685.1 uncultured bacterium | reverse complement strand
GTTAACCGCTGTCGAACGCGTTTTTCATGGAAGAAAGTCCTCAGGGCACAAATAAACACATCATCGCCCAGTGCCCTGCGAAACATATGGAGCAGGAACATCGTCTTACCGTATCCAATGGATTGCGATGCGACATCGTATCGGGACTGAAAGGCCGCCAAGGGAAAGTCGTTGCTGGCCGAAACCGTGTTGGCATATCTCTGTAAGGAGGCACGCCGGGAGGCTTCTCCATTCCCCTGTTGTTCCTGGAGAAGATAGTCGGCAAGATAGCTTGTCAGCCCTTCACTCCAATTCCCTTGATCTTGCTTGACATAAACACCGTTTCCCCACCAGTTATGTAAGATTTCATGCGGGTAGGAGGTATGCAGGATAAATGGAAGACGCAGCACCTTTGATCCAAGCAGGGTGAAGGAGGGCATACCGTATCCGGTCTCCCAAAAGTTTTCGACCAGCGCAAATTTCTTGTAGGGGTAGGGCCCTAGCAATTTTTGATACATTTCAAGATATTGCTCAGTTGCTTTAAGGTAGCGTTCGGCTAAGGCGGCATCAGGTGTTCTAAGAAATGCCATCGCCAGTACTCGACCTGTGTCGCGTTGATATTCTGTCCATTCCCCTCCAACAAGGTAGATCTCTTCCTGAGGTTCAGGCGATTCCCATCGAATATGGCGAGATTGACCGACGGAGAGATACTCTTTCCGTTCTCCCTGGCTGACTGCGCTCCAGCCCTGAGGCAGTTCGATATCAAGAGAGAATGTCATCAACGTATTGTGAAAATAGGGATACCAGAATGTTTCACCTGAGAGAAAAATTCCTTCAGAAGAGATGATCCCAGCACTTGTTTTCTCGTCCGAGGATGCACCACCTCCACTGCTACTGCCCACCAAGGGGTGATTGATCTTCCCCTGGTACCTTAAAGTGACAACGCTCAGACCTATTGGAAGGGTCATGGTGTAGTGCGAAACCGGTGCACCCTGTGCAAGTACACTTTCTGGTAATTGTAGGGCGGATCCTTCCTCAGGAATTTCCGGAACGGGCGTGATGAGAACCCCTGCTGTGATGGGCTGTGGATTCAGGCCTTCATGCAGGGAAAAATGGAATTTACCCGCGATATCAGGGAGAAGTGATGAGGGGAGGGTGAGCCGATCTTCCACACTCAATTGGTTTGACTCAGGAGATAGAATGATCTTCAACTCATGATGGATATGTCCCCCGGCGTAGGATATGCGGGGAGATATCGTCTGGAAAAGAGCAAAGAAGATCCCGAGAAAAAAAAAGAAATACTTGAATTGCTTCTCCTTATTTGACTTGAAAAGCAATCGGGTGGATTCAGCCTGCATCAAAAATATCCTTGTTACGATCCTATTTCTCCGAAAGACTCCCAGCACAACGGGCTTTCTGTAGGGATCAAACTATATTCAAAAGCGAAGGTTGAGTCAAACGGATAACGATAAAGGGTTTTCAGGGGGCATAGAGACTTTCAGGTAGGTACAGGCAGGTTTATTCTGGAAATTTTTTGAAATTCCTTGTATAACAATAG
>CAYSOQ010000404.1:0-1552 GCA_964432685.1 uncultured bacterium | reverse complement strand
GGAACTTTGAACTGTATTACTGGTTTTATTCTGAATTCGGAATTCCGAATTCGGAATTCCGATTAAGCCAGTTCCACGCCGTGTTCACTATATATTCAAGATCATCGAACTCCGGTTTCCACGAAAGAGTTGATCGTATTTTAGCGCTGTCCGCCACAAGCTCCGGGGGATCGCCTGGCCTACGCGCGGCCTCTTTAACCCTGAAGTCGATTCCTGTTACTTCCCGGCACCGGTCCATTACTTCCCTCACTGAGTACCCGTGGCCATATCCGCAGTTGAACACATCACTCTTTCCGCCCTCTTGTAGGTACTTTAGAGCCAGGATGTGTGCCCGGGAAAGGTCCGTCACGTGGATATAATCCCGGATGCAGGTCCCATCCTGCGTGGGATAGTCTGTCCCGAAAATCTTAACCTCCTCCCGTTCCCCCTTCGCAGTCTTGAGAATCAAGGGGATGAGGTGAGTCTCCGGGTCGTGATCCTCTCCAATCTCACCGGATGGATCCGCCCCCGCGGCGTTGAAGTACCTCAGCGAAACGTACCTGAAAGGATAGGCTCCGGAAAAATCTGAAAGGGCCCTCTCCACCGCCACCTTCGTGTTCCCGTAAGGATTGATCGGTATCAAGGGTGAATTTTCAGGGATTGGAACCTTCTCCGGCATCCCGTAGACCGCGGCAGTCGAGGAAAATATGAACTTCTCCACTTTCCCGAAAAGCATCGCCTTTAACAGGTTGAGAGTGTTAAGGACATTGTTTCTGTAGTACTTCTGGGGGTCCTTCACACTCTCTGGTACGATGATGTAAGCAGCGAAGTGCATGACCGCGTCTATTGATCGCTCCCTCATGATTCCGGCCATCTCATCACAGTCACCAATGTCTGCAACAACGAGATTCTCCCGGGGAACCGCACCCCTGTGGCCAGTTGACAGATCATCCACAACGGTCACTCCGTACCCTTCTTCAAGAAGCATCCTCACAACGTGACTACCTATGTAGCCCGCACCACCGGCGACCAATATATTTTTCATGTTTCTCTTCCCTAACTTTTGAACTTTCTCAGGAACTCCTTATTGTGACAGATTATACCCGCTCCCTCACAAAAGACAAATGTCAACATTGAGAGGAGGCAACTAGTGTCTCAATTGCTTCCTATAAAGCTAAACTGGCAGCGGGTAAACCTCTGGAAAGAACCGTCATAAGGTGGGATATTTACTTTGTAGGAAATCGCCCAATTCCAGAAAATTCCTGACATCAGCAATTTGTTTTCATCTTCCGGGCCTTTATTGTAATCAGGCCCAGGGACTTCATCAGTAAATGACCCATTCGCTCATCTTGACGAGGGCCGGGTCAGGGCCACCCGACAGCTGAACGATGTAACACCCCTTCGATGCGTAGCGCTGTCCGGGCCCAAAACTCAAGTTAGGATATATTCCTATCAGGTAGCCCCTATCGTCCATCATGTCCAGTCTCTCGAGGAAATAATCCCGATAGTAATACCTCCTCATCTGACTTAAATTCCCTGACAGTATACAGCCGAGACAATATATCTAAAAACA
>CAYSOQ010000403.1:0-1553 GCA_964432685.1 uncultured bacterium | reverse complement strand
TTACCTGGAGCGCCTGTAGATCCCTATGAGTTCTCCCTTGGAGAGGATATGCCCACCCATCGCCTTCTCGAGATCCTTCTTGGACGCCCCTCCTTCGAGAGGGATAAGGGAGTCGAGTGCGAACACTTTGATAAAGTAACGGTGTGTTCCTGAGGGGGGGCAGGGACCTCCATATTCGCTCCTCCCCCAACCATTTTTCCCCTGGACCGATCCTGGGGGTACCGTGTTCTCGTCGACCCTCCCATATTCCAGGGATATATTCCATACGATCCAGTGGTCCCAGGTCCCCATTGGAGCGTCAGGATCATCCATGATCAGGGCCAGGGTACGTGTTCCCCCGGGAATCTCGGCGAAATGGAAGGGCGGGTTCACATTGCTCCCGTCGCAGGTATATTTGGAGGGGATCATTCCGTTGTGCTCAAAGGCGGAACTGCTGATTATCAGTAAGCTCAATTCATCTGCCTCCACCCAGAAACTTGAAATAGCAAACACCAAAGCAAGTAACAGGACGAATCCTATTTTCAGGTACCGTCGACCCATGACTCACCCTCTCACTGCTTCTTTTTTTATTATAGTGCAATCCTTCGTTTCCCGTACTAACCAGTTCAGGGTTCAGTGTTATGAGTTCATAGATATTCTCGAAACTACCTACCTGACAACTATGCTTGTTTCAATGAAAACATGTTTCAACCAACTGATGTTTCAAGACAAGAAGTTTCATGAACAGCCGTTTTTCCTTTGAACTTTGATCTTTGAACTATTTTTTGTAAGTTCCCTCCTCTTATTATGACGAATTGAAAAGGGCTTTTACGGGCGATTCTCGCCCACAGAGGGAGCATAATGAAGAAAATGGCATTCATAGTGATACTCTTTTCCTTATTCCTCCTCCCCGCTTTAAGGGTGGAGGCAAAGGTGATCAGAAAAGAAGGTAAGACCTACATTGTGGACAGAACAGGGGACCAGTGGGATATCACCCAGGCAGTTTCCATCGGCTTCCGTCCCTCCGGGTTCCAGTTCGGCATCGGAAAGAACGCCTTCAACCCTCTTGACGACACCCACCTCTCGGAGAATAGGAGGGGGGTTCCTGACCACACGCGTGTAATCGGTGTTGAAGACGGGGAGTCAGGTAAGGCCTATTCAGTGAGCAGGTTATCCCGACATGAAGTGTCCAACAGCACCGCCGAGGGGAAACCTGTCGCCGTAGGCTATTGACCATTAGTGGACCTAGCGGCTGTGTACAGCCGCCAGATAGATGGACAGATACTTACCCTGGCACCCTCCGGATGGACCTACAAGTATATTTTCGTCCTCTACGATAAAGAGACGGGAACAATGTGGTACCCCTACCCGAATGGCCTCATGGGGATACAGGGGAAATATTTCAAACGCATCCTTCCCAAACTAGGTTCGAAAGACACTACATGGGAAAGCTGGCAGAAGGACCATCCAAGTTCACTAATACTCAGATAAACCAGTTCCCTGTTCCCAGATCCCAGGTCCCAGCTAATCAAATCCGAAGCACTAAATCCGAAATCCTAAACAAATTCGAATTA
>CAYSOQ010000402.1:0-1574 GCA_964432685.1 uncultured bacterium | reverse complement strand
AAGAACCCCAGGGTGCCTACCTGGGAGCCGTTTTTGTCTTTCATGTCACTGTTGACCATGGCAGATATACGGCCGTGTACTTTTCCACCCGCCAATGCAAGAAAATTCCTGTGACTGTTTCCCGGTTTCTGGTGAAAGGGAAAAGCGTTACCAAGCTGATGGTAAAGTGTGTTTCTCATGGGGGGAATCCAGTTGCCGTCCCCTCTGTAGATCTCGTAACCGAAATCAATGAATTCTTTCACGGACCCCGGTTCAAACGTGAAGCTCTTTACAGGCATCTTATCTCCCCCCTGGCCCCATCCATCAGGACCCTCGAACCGTCCTTTATGATCTTTGTCGCGTTCTTAACCCCCACGATAGTAGGAACACCTAACTCTCTGCCTATGATCGCCGTGTGGGAAAGTACGCTTCCCTTTTCCGCCACTATCCCTGCAGATGAGATCATCAGAAACACCCAACCGGGATCAGTTGACCTGGCCACAAGAATGTATTTTTCATCGGGAACTATCGAGCCTGGATCGAATCCGACCCTGGCCACACCTTCTGCGACCCCTGAGGAGCATCCGATCCCGGACAGGACCTTGACATTGTCTTTAACTTTCCCAGACCAGCAGGATGGTCCCGCATGGGGAAAGTCTGTCGTTACTATCCTCTCGCCTGGTGAATTATCTTTGAAGGATACGTATTCAGCTTTGCGGATATCGACCAGGCTCTTTAAGTTTCTGGTTACATTTGTCGCATTGACACACCCGAAGACCTCATCCACCGTCAGGTAGAAAATATCCCGTCCTGATCCAAGAAGCCCGCTGCCCTCAAATAACTCGCCCATCCTCAGGAAAACCTGCCTGATAAATCCATAGAGCCGGCTTCTTGCAAACCGCATGTTTTCCCTGTTGGCTATAGCATGGCGGGTGTTTTTCAATACATATAAGTAGATCCATCTTCTGAGAGGGTTTTTCAGTTTCTGCCTCATGACCCTCTCGGCTTTCTGGCAGACTTCAGACTCCCGTTTTTCCATCTTCGCTGTGGTGATGCCTGACCGGTAATAATTCCTGACCAGTCCCACCAGCAGTTCTGGCTCTTCCCGGTACCCTGCTTTTTCCAGCTTCAGATCCTCCAGCGATCGGTCTCCATATTTCCAAAGATATGTCTCAAAGGAGGACTTAAGGTCTGAAAATTCCCTTTCCTTCTGAATACGATTCCATATGGCCCTGTTGTCGTCTTCTGAAAACAGCCGGGTGAATTTCCTCTCCGACCCAACCTTATCTGCCAGACGCACAAGGGCACGAAGAGGCTCAATGCTTTCAACCCCGTGCACCCCGCATAGCAGATCGTTGTGGAGATTGGGACGATCCGATGGTCCCCACCTGGATGTGAGCGTTTTGAGCCAGTCGAAGTATTTCATCGCTGCGAAATCATTATAAAGCGTAAGGTGCCACTTCATCGCGAACCTCTGGCTCAACTCGTCAAAGATCTGCGCAAGGCCCTGAGCATAGGCCTCTGTCAGATCCGTGCCCCTTATGCGTCTGTGTGTAGTTGAAAAAAAAGAACCAAGCCGCCTTCCGATCCCTTTC
>CAYSOQ010000401.1:0-1599 GCA_964432685.1 uncultured bacterium | reverse complement strand
GGAAAGGCCGTGACTGTCAATCCTCACAGGGTGAGGAGCTCTTCTACCTGTGCCAGGTCTGTTGCATCCGATATGCATCCCGGCCGGAGCCCATCTCCCAGGCTTAATGTCACATCGTATTCTTCCGCCACATCGAGTAGTAAATCAAAATGCTCGAAGAGGGGATTTTCCAACCCGTTGTATTCCATCCATTCCGCCATGAGTGCTCCGCCTCTGGAGACGATATCTAGAAGCCGTCCCTTTATCCGTATCTTTTCCAGGGCCCTCCTGGTTACTCCGCAATGGACGGTCATGAAATCGACCCCGTCCTCCCCATGTTTCTGTATTCCGTAGAGGATTTCCTTCACGGTAAGCTCAACAAAGGATTTCTTTTTGCTATGTGCTTCCGAGGCAGCCTGGTATACGGGGACCGTACCGACAGGGACTTCCGATCTCTCCAGGATGGCTTTCCTGATTTCGTCTATGGGACCTCCTGTTGAGAGATCCATTATCGCGTCAGCTCCTGCCCGGACCGCCGTGTCGAGTTTTGCGAGTTCTCCCTCCACATCGATGTTGTCCCGGGATGTTCCGATATTGGCATTAACTTTGATTTTCAAGCCGGACCCCACTGGGACCGCCCTCAATTTCCCCCGATTCACGTTTCCGGGAATCACTGCGTGTCCATTTGCTATAAGCTGGCGAAGCCTGTCTGAGGATATGCCTTCACTCATGGCCCCTTCTTTTATCTGTGGTGTGATCTCTCCCCTCTTTGCTTTTCTCATCAGTGTCATATTATTCCCTTCCTTCAATAATCTGGAGATATGTTGTGGTAGCCTCTCTGGGGTTGGCCGCTCCCATAATGCCCGATATGAGTGCTACGCCGAAGGCGTTTCCCCTATTCAAGACCTCCCTTACGTTTCCTGGCTTGACCCCTCCGATTGCAAAAACAGGAATTTTAACTTCTTCTGAGACTTTCTTCAGATTTCCTATTCCCTGGGGTTTACCATATCTTGCCTTGGACGGGGTGAAAAATACCGGGCCAAAGGTGACAAAGCAGGCTCCCTCCATTTCGGCACGTCTCGCCGCCTCAAGGGAGTGGGTTGAACTGCCAACGAGAAGCGTTCCCCATCTTGAAGTTACCTCTCCAGGTCTCAAGGCTGATTCTCCGAGGTGAACTCCGTCCGCTCCAACAGCAATTGCTACATCAACCCGGTCATTTATGAACAGTTTAGCATTAAAAAGTGAGGTTATGTTCCGTACTTTATGAGCAAGGTCAAGGAGTTCCCTGCCACTCAGCCCTTTTTCACGGAGTTGGACTGCCCGCACTCCTCCCCTGAGAGCCTCTTCTATGGTGGAGAGGAGCCCCCTTTCACCCCTCTGTGATCTGTCTGTCACGAGGTATAGCCTGAAATCGATAGAATTATGGCCACCGCTCCTCATTAGAAAAATGTTCCCCCGAGGGGACTCGATGCTGTAGCATAGAGTTTTTTAGGAATCCTACCCGAAAGGAATGCCTGGCGCCCGCTTTCCACACCGAGTTTCATCGCCGTTGCCATCCTGACCGGGTCCTTCGCGCAGGCGATAGCGGTGTTCATCAACAAGCCGTCACCACCTCCGAAA
>CAYSOQ010000400.1:0-1608 GCA_964432685.1 uncultured bacterium | reverse complement strand
CCCTGGACATCGGGCCGCCGGGAAACAAGGCCTGATGGGATTCCCTCGGGAAACGCCTCGGGGATGGTGGGCAGGTGAGCAAGACCACCTCCAACCTTCCCCCCGGGATAATGTCCCAGGAGGATAGAAAGTTCATGTTCCGCCTCTTCGAGGCGTTCCTCGAATTGGGGGCGCCTCGCCCTTGCTGCGTGGAGGTTCTGGCGCGCCTGGTACACATCGAGGGCGGATACGAGCCCTTCATCATAGCGCCGGGTTACCCTCGCCAGGGTGTCCTTGAAGGACGAAATAGTCTGTTCTGTGAGTGCAATCTGGGCACGCTGTGTGACCGCCAGGAAGTAGAGGTCGGCAACCCGGGCAGAGAGGGTAAGATAGAGAGAATTTACATCTTCCCTGCTGGCCTCCACTTCAAATAGGGCAGCACCCTGCCTGGAACTTATCCTGTTCCAGAGGTCAATCTCGTAACTTGCAGCAGCTGAAAGCCCATAAGTATCCCCCGTGCTGTTCTGATTAAGGCCAGGGGTACTCTGCTTCCCTGCCCTGCCGGCAAGATCGATGGAGGGAAATTTTCCCGCCCCCTCTTTACGAGCGCTTGCCCGGGCCTGCTCGAGGCGGGCATAGGCGATCTTTAAATCGAGGTTCCCTGTAAACGCTTCGTCCATGAGAGAATTCAACCTCTGATCGCCCAGAATCTCCCACCATCTTCCGGGGATAACCGACCCCGCCTCACTCCCCGTGGAGCCGGAGAAATGTTGTGGGATGGCCCCCGGTGGCGAAACAAGCCTGGCATGGTGTACCGAACAGCCCATCACTATAAATGTAAGGGTGAAACATATAATCCCATTTCTCACAATCCTTTTCATGGGGCACCCATTCCTCCCGTGACGAAGGGGAAAAGGAGGCCTGCCATTGTCTCAGCATCATAGGCAGGATCAACCCCCTCAGGATACTTGACCGGTTGTCCCCCCATGTAGAGGGCCCGGCTCATCGCCCCGATAGCAAACTGGAGCCGCCAGAAAAGGATCTCTTTGGAAATGTGGGGTAATGCTTCACACAGCACCTCGAAACATAGAAAAAATATTGGCCGCACATGGTCCATGAATATTTCGCGTACCTCCTCGCTGGGATCGCTGATGACCCTGCCAACGAGTGAGATAAAAGCTTCCGCCCCCGGATCAGTCTCCCGGTAGTGGAGCATGGGAAGGAAGAAGGCATGGAGAACTTCCTCAACATCCGGGGAATGACCATCCCTATGAGCCCTATCCCTTACATCCGTCAATTTCTCCCTCCTATCCATGTTAAGTGGCTCCAGGTGCCTCTTGAAAACCGACTCCAGGAGGGCCTTCTTGGAGCCGAAGTGGTAGTTCACAGCGGCAAGATTAACCCCCGCCTCCCTGGTGATCTCTCTAAGGGAAGTGTTGTGGTATCCCTGCTTTGAAAATAGATGTTCCGACGCCCCCAGGATCCGCTCTTTCGTGGTCACATTGGCCCCATCTTCCATATTATTTCTCCCATCTCCCTTTTTATTTACCCCTCGAGTCATAATTTTTATTCCTGAAAATACCTATCGGCAGACAGCATACCTACGTTTGATTGAAACATATGTTTGAT
>CAYSOQ010000399.1:0-1613 GCA_964432685.1 uncultured bacterium | reverse complement strand
CGTCCAGGTCTACCCTCGATAAGACCCCACTGCTCACGAGTTCGAAAAGGATCTGCCGCACCAGGCGGATCGGAATCTCAAGTCTGTGGGATATCTCCGTCTCACTCAGGGGATCCTCCCCATGGGAAAAACTCTCAACGAGTAGATGGGTAATCCTCAGACTCAAAAGACGTTTAAAGGAAGGGCTCACTGTCAGGCAATCAGGTTCGAACTCGTAGGTATCCACGTTTTGATGGGCGAAAGAAAGCTCCGCACCCGATAGTACTACGATCCAGCTCACCTGCAGCCAGATGAGGAATAGGGGAAGGGCGGCGAAACTCCCATATATGGCATTATATTTTGCGACTCCCACCTGGAAATGGATATAGACGAACTGGAACAGCTGGTAGAGGGTCCCCGCGAGGATCCCGGCAATTAACCCCGATTTGAAACTCACCTTCGTGTTTGGCATGAATACATACATAAAGGTGAAAAGGATCCAAATCACACAATATGGGAGGAACTTCAGGAGGAAGAAAATGAGTGGGCTAATGGGCCCGAGAAGATTGATCTTAGAGATAATGAGTTTAACCTGGCTGGCAATCACTACCGTGGCGGCACTGGAAAGAACCAGCAGAAGGGGGCATATAAACATAAGCGAAAGGTAAT
The DNA here is from genome assembly GCA_964432685.1 of uncultured bacterium. Taxonomy (GTDB): domain Bacteria; phylum Desulfobacterota; class Deferrimicrobia; order J040; family J040; genus CAYSOQ01. Next base: position 965 of record CAYSOQ010000399.1, on the reverse strand, counting down.
CGCTGATCTTCCGGCCGAAACTCCTCCCTCTCTTGACCCCCCATATCTCGTTGAAGGAGTTCTCAATATTAGTGAGAACCTTGATGATTGTCCAGAATAGGATTACCACGCCGATCCCCGCGATGATCCCCCCCTTTGTGTTTTCCAGGAGTGCATGGGCGAAATCTATCACCCGGGTGATAACCTCCTCCTGCCCCTGCAGTTTCGTGACGAGGAGATGCTCCAGGGCCCGCTCGAAGCCGAATCCCTTGGCGATTCCGAACCCCATGGCGACCACGGGTACGATGGAAAGGAGGGAATAGAAGGTGAGGGAAGAAGCCCGCAGATGGCACTTATCCTCGGCAAACCCCCGGAATGCAAGAACTACGACCCTCAGGACCCGGATCAGGAACCATTTCCTTCCCGGGAGGTCCCTTTCTCTCAGCCTCCATATCCCGTGGGTTAAAAAATGAATTATTCCTTCTCTTCCCATAATCCTAAATTTCAATCTATTTATTTATAATTGTTACTCTATATTAAGAATCGCTTCCCACATATACGATTCTATTATTGCTTATTCTTTTATCGGAAAATAGGGGGAAAAAAATCCTTAAAAAATGAAAATTATTTCATTGGTACTATCTATCATAAAGGAGCAAAAATAAAATATCCAATTAACTCAATGGTATACAGACTTATTATAACAATTATTAATTGGCACATAAATTGATTATAGTTTAAATAATAGAGGTAGTGTTCAAGAGGTCTCACCTCTCTGATTGTGCACCACCACGAGGAAGCCGCCCGTCTCACCCGCGGGCGGTTTTTTAATAACTACAGTTCCCGGTTCCCAGAACAAACAAGACGATACACCAAAGGTGGCTGGTTTCAACTAACCATGTCTCAAACAAAAGATGTTTCAGTAAATCACGTTTCAAGAAAAACCATAATAAGAGGTTGTGATGAAACATGTTCATCTGAAACAG
>CAYSOQ010000398.1:0-1615 GCA_964432685.1 uncultured bacterium | reverse complement strand
GGCGCGGTGAAGCACGATTCACGAAGGGCACTGTTCAACGGATTGACACCAAGCGACCAGAATTGGCACACTTATTCGAAATCGCTGAAGAAAACACCCCCCGAAATAATTGTCACGCTGGCCGGTGATGGACAGATCCCCGTGGCGGGTATCATTCTCAATCCCATGGGATGCAACAGTAGCGGCGAAATTCCGAAGAAGTTCGAGGTCTTCCTCTCGAGTGATGGGAAAGCTTTCTCCAAAGTCCTTACGGGTCGGATGACGCGTCATCCGGTGGACCAACCCTTTCCTTTTAAACGGCCCACCCCTGCACGTTTTGCCAGGTTAAGGATCCTCTCCAACCAGAGCGGTGGAAAAAGGGTGTGCCTCGGCGAGTGGAAGGTCGTGGGAAAGCCAGGATTTTCCCCCTGGAAAGGGAAAGGACCGAACCTGGCTGACCCTGGACTGGGAGGACATGTGGTGAGGTCATCTCCTCTTTTCGGGTCATTCAATGAAATATCCATGTTGACCGAATCCATTGAGAGGCCGGTAACACGCCTGGAGGCAGGCCGGACAAACGAATGGGTAGTCGGATTTCATCATAACCGCGCGGCCATGATCAGCGCGATCCAGTGGGTTGAAAATCCCGTGAAGGATTTGTACAGGAGGCTTAAGGAGGTCCAGCTTTCCTCGAGCCTGGAAAGCCCCTTGGGGCCATGGAAGCATCTCGGGCTGTTAAAACTCGAAGAGAAAGGCCAATCCTCCTTTACACTTCCCTCCCCCGAGTGGGTCCGCTTCATCCGTATTTCAGCAAGTGATTTAGAGAAAAGTGGGAGATACCATCTCCCGGAAACCCTACGGGTAATCGAAAAAAAGACGGGAGAGGATTACAGGTCCATTCTGGGGGAGTGGGGGCACTACGGGAACCGCTCCTACCTCGAATTTGCGAAAAGCGAAGGAGAAGAGAGAGAAGATGGGAACATATATTCATCTGGAGGAACGAGGGAAAACCCCCTCCTGTTGAAAACGGGAACGATCCTTTCGGGCAGTGTTGAGATCGGTAAGGATGAGGACTGGTACTATGTGAACGTGGGAAAGGGTAAAAACTCCCTTACCATCACGTTGAAGGGAGAGCCTGCGCTCAAGGCAAAGCCTACCCTCTTCGATTCCGATGGAAGAGAAATCCCCCTGATTGAGTATTCCACCTCCGGGAGAAAGAGCCTTTTCACGGCCGGGGTGGGACCCGGCACTTACAGGTTAAAGGTTTACGAACCGCCCCGAAACATTGCACTGGTATGGGACCAGAGCGGAAGCGTCACCTCGTTCGTCCCCAATCTTTACCGGACCCTTGCCCTATTTTCAGAGGGGATCACGCCGAAACGGGAATTTGCCAACTTCCTGCCTTTCCAGGATAAAAATCCCAGGTTTATCCTCGAGGGGTGGAACGATCAGCCTCTCATACTGCTTCAAGCTCTGAACGATTACGACAGGAAGGCCTCGTCGAGCAACGCCGAGCTAAATCTCTTAAAGGCGGTAAGAGAGCTGGGGAAGACGGAGGGGAACCGCGCTGTGGGGCTTCTCACCACAGCCGATTCTGGGAGGGATGGGCGAGTGGGAGTGCACATGGTGCGGTAAA
>CAYSOQ010000397.1:0-1616 GCA_964432685.1 uncultured bacterium | reverse complement strand
AAAGGTAGCAATATTCAAGCCACATTCGGGATGAAATTGGAATTTGTCCTCACTGTACCTGGAAACAAAGGAGGAGAAATTATTCAGATAAACATTTTAGGTAGTTGAACAGGAGTAAAACAGGCGGGACCATAACGTCGCAATCTACGAGAACCCCGGGATTCCACTCCGGCTTCACGGGCAGTTCCATTTTATTAGAAAAAATGGGAAAATCTTTCTATATTTTGGGAAAGGAGGGGTTATGGTGTTCACAGGGATAATCACGCTGGATACGAATGGGTTCTGCCACATTCTGGACATAACCGGGGAGGTTTCAAGTATACAGGTAGAATCGAAAGTGAAGAATGGACTGGTCACTGTCTTCTGCCCCGGGTCTACCGGGGCGGTTACATCCATCGAGTTCGAGGATGGGGCACTGAATGACCTGAAGAGGGCCCTCGAGCGGCTTGTGCCCGTAAATATCCCCTATGAGCATGATAAACGGTGGGGCGATGGAAACGGTTTCTCCCACGTAAGGGCCGCCCTGATGAAACCATCCTTAGCTATACCCCTGGTGGAGGGAACCCTATCACTCGGGACATGGCAGCAGATCGTCTTCATCGATTTTGACAACCGTGAGAGGAAAAGAGATCTCATCGTTCAAATAGTGGGGGAATGAGAAAATCCTTACCATCTTCGCATGAAGTTACGGGCGAAGGAACCGCGTCTCTGCCTTTTCACGCTACCACTGTTCCTCCACTTTCTTACATTTTTTCTCTTGATTGTGCGGGACCTGTTCTCAGAATATTCTCTTCTCTTTTCTCCCTCATACCTCTTCTTTCGCTGGAATAATTTCCTCTTCCCACCTTTGCCATCTGTCCACCTATTTTTCTTCTCCCCCTGATACCTTCCCCCTTTCTTTTCCACATTCCTGGTATAGGGAGAATACCGGTTTTTCAGGATCTTCCTTTCGCGGGTACGGACGAGGTGGTTTTTATTCCTCTTCTTCCTCACAAGGGGTTTTTTGCCAACCATGGGCCTCTTTCGAATTGGCCGCTTCCCTTCTATAGATTTCCTGGAGGGGAAGGTGTGACGTTTCATCCGTGATGGCCGGATTTTCGGCACGATGTTCCCGTAGATGACCCTCCTTCGAATGCGAAAAGGGTTCACCTTCTTATGGGCTATCACCCTACGGTTGAAAAGAGGCCTGTACCGCCGGTGACGCAGGCGCCGTGGAGGAGCACGGTAGATTTGGCCGGGACGTAGAGGAGTGATGTGGACATGACGGTTCCTGTACCCGATTCTCACCCGTGAGGGGTACCAGTAGGTGTACCTGGGGACCGGCACCCATACCCATCCGTAGGAAGAAAGGGTTACCCATGACCCGTAATGGTATGGGACCCAACCCCAGGGCTCGTAGGATACCCAGGTCCATCCTAATGTTCCCATTAAGGTCCAGCGTCCGTACCTGAATGGAGCCCACCCGGCGGAGACGAAAGGCCTCCAAACCCGGCCGTACTCTGGAACCCTGACCCATTCCCCATATCCGGCCAGATCGTACCTGCCTGGAATTTCCTCATCCACCGAAAGTGTTGTAGAGAGGGCGGCGATTTCCCCGTCGCGCCTCGAGATATATT
>CAYSOQ010000396.1:0-1627 GCA_964432685.1 uncultured bacterium | reverse complement strand
GGTTCGATTCCCCCCCCGAGCACCATGATAATTCCTTGCGACCCATGGTACCAATCAATAATATTTTCTATTGACAGTTTATTGAACATATATCTATAATTTCTAAATCCGTACCAGGTAATATTTTGTTCTGCCGAATTTAGAGAAAGGAGGAGGGGGATGTTTCTTCGTACCTTGCAATTCGGGGATATTGCGATACAATGCCTCTGCTGGGAAATTCCTGACAGATTGGGAAAGACATGAAGAAGATTGTGTTCATACTTATGTGTATCTTCATCTTTGGAGGTTTGCGGCCTGCCCTCTTAGGTGAAGCTTACGGCGTGCTCGCCCCCTTCAAGACCGTATTCGACCCGGGTACTCTCATTCTCATCGGGTTAACCCTCCTCTGCGTCTCCATCATCGGAAGACAGAAGGAGCGGAGCAAGCGTGGGGAGGAACACCCTTCCGACTCAGACCGTCTACTCTAATACTTTTCATTAAATAACTATTATTCAGATATATCCCCATCTGCGGACAGGTTCAGGCGCCTTATCCCCATTCGACTTAAAGTTTGACACCCTCTAATATGAAATGGTACGTTGTACCGAAAAGACGAGGGTTTCAGGGGGACACCGTGAAAAAATTTTCATCATATTTTTCCATTCTTCTCGTATTATCCCTCCTTTTCACCATCAATAACGCGTCAGCATCTGTTAAGGCCAAAACCTTCGAGGGGGGTCTTCATCTTGGCATCTATAACTTTCACCCCCACCAGGACATAGACAACGGCTTTCTCCTTGGCGCAACTATTGGATACAACTTCACCGAGCATATCGGGGCTGAAGGTATCCTCGATTACATAAGCGCCGAGGGCTCAAACGTAAAAGTAGATGTTACCGGCTACACCTACCGCATAGAGGGCCTCTACCATTTTCTCCCGGAAAAGAAGACAGTCCCCTTTCTTGCCATCGGCTTTGGGGGAATCAATCTCGATTATGACACTGCGGGAAGCGACTCAGGGGGGCTTTTCGACTGGGGTGGAGGAATTAAATACGCCGCAAGCGAACTGATTTCTATCAGGGCAGACGTGCGCCACTACCTCACCTTCAGCCAGGCCTTCAGCAACTTCTCCTTTACCGTGGGGGCAACCTACCTGTTCGGGAAAGAGGTGGGAGCCGCCGCCCGTGACAGGGACGGCGACGGAATCATGGATAACAGGGACACCTGCCCCGACACGCCCGACGGGATGGAGGTGGACGCGCGTGGATGCGCACTACCAATAGAAAGGCCTGTTTCACTATCGATGAACATACAGTTCGACAAGAATAGATTCGATATCAAGCCGATTTACCAGCCCTTCCTTAAAAGGGTTGCCAGATTCATGAAGGACCATCCGAAAACGAAGGCAAGGATCGAGGGCCACACCGACAGCCGGGGAAAGGCCTCCTACAACCTGAGGATCTCAAGAAAGCGGGCTGCTGCCGTGAGCAACTACCTCATCAAGAAACTCGGCATCTCTCCCGCAAGGATCACTACCCTGGGCCTTGGCGAGGAAAAACCGATCGCTAATAACCGCACACCTGAAGGCAGATCCCAAAACCGACGAGTCATAATCATCATTTCAAACTAATGTTTATCAGTTCCCAGA
>CAYSOQ010000395.1:0-1640 GCA_964432685.1 uncultured bacterium | reverse complement strand
GGCAAGTCACCACTTAAAAAGGCTGTAAAAAAACACGTGAAGAAGAAAATTAACAGAGAAACAACAAAGAAGCTGCATGAAACCCTGGATTTTTCTCTTACGCTCGCGGAAAAGCTTGAGAACAACCATGAAATTGACTATATGGTGCGTGCCTTAAGTGCTGAATTTATTCCGCCTGGGCTGGGGGGGAATCCCATCCGAAGCCCCGGGGTGGTTCCCACAGGACGCAATCCCTATCAGTTTAACCCTGATCTGATTCCCACCCCTCTTGCCTGCAGGAGGGGAGAAGAAGTTGCCCGCCAGGTGATCAAGTGTTATCAGACAGAAAATGATGGCCGTTTCCCCGAGACGGTGGCTGTAGTACTCTGGGGGTTTGAGACCATGAAGACCCAGGGAGAAACGATAGGAGAAGTTTTTCATCTTATTGGGGTTCGACCAAAACGCGCGGGAGTCGGTGATATGGTAGGAATTGAGCCTATCCCGCTTGAGGAGCTTGGCAGGCCACGGCTTGATGTTGCGGTTGAGATTTGTGGAATATTCCGTGATACCTTTCCGGTAGTGTTACGTTACCTCGACAGGGCCTTTAGACTGGTTGCAGCCCTTGATGAGCCGGATGATAAAAATTTCGTAAGAAAGCACTCCAAAGCTATACAAAAATCCCTGGAGAAAGAGGGTATTCCAAAAGAGCAGGCCAAAGAGCTTTCTGTGGCGCGGATTTTTGGCCCCTCGGCATCCAACTACGGAACGGATGTAACCGATTTGATCGAGACCTCAGAGTGGGAAGACTCGGAACAGATAGCAGATCTTCACCTTGCCAAGATGTCTCATCTTTACGGGGATGCGTATCATGCAGAATCGAGTCTTAGCACTTTCAGGGAAGTGCTCGACACGGTTGATGTGGTTGCCCAAGTGCGGGACAATGAGGAGTACGGTATTGCAGACCTTGACCACTACTATGAGTTTTTAGGGGGGCTTTCAAAGTCGGTTGAAACGGTGAGAAAGTCCAGGTCTACTTCTAAAAGGAGGGCAAGACCGGTGGTGCTGGTTGCGGATTCTACCAGGGATAAGATAAAGACGATGGATATCAAGAAGACGATCGACTATGAAGTGCGCACCAAACTTGTCAATCCTGCCTGGATGAAGGGGCAGATGGAGAGTGGTTACAGAGGGGTGAAAAATCTGAGTCAGCGAATGGAGCACCTTGTAGGCTGGCAGGCAACTACCTCCGGTTCCGTGGACAACTGGGTGTGGAGCGAGATGGCGGACAAATATGTGTTTAATGAAGAAGTACGTAAACAAATGATGAAGGAGAACATCTGGGCGGTGGAAGACCAGTTGAAGCGGCTGATGGAAGCATATCAGAGAGGTATGTGGGATGCTACTGATGAAGAGATCGAAAAACTTAAACAGATCTATCTGGAACTTGAATCCGAGATAGAGGAGCTGGAGGAGTAGTGAGCATGGCACAGGCAATCTCAAAAGAGTATGAGGGCAGGATAAACTATCCATTCTCGGCAATTGCAGGTCAGGAGAAGTTGAAACTGGCCCTTTTACTGAACGCAATAAATCCCCAGATTGGGGGCGCCCTGGTGCGCGGAGAAAGGGGCAGTGCAAAGACCATAGCGGTGAGGGGGCTCTCA
>CAYSOQ010000394.1:0-1655 GCA_964432685.1 uncultured bacterium | reverse complement strand
GGAATTCCAAGCTGATGAGAGTCTGGATAGGGGTCCACCTGATCTTCGCGGTTGTGGGGATCATAAAGGGAGGGAGGGGAATAGGGGGATTCCTGGAAGATGAAAATGACCTCTGTATGACCATAAATATGATTATTCCCTACACATTTTTCCTGGCCATGGCCGCGGAAGAAAAGAAGAAGAAAATATACCTCTTTCTTTTAACGGGGGTTTTCATATTTACCAACCTGGTTACCCTGTCGAGAGGCGGCTTCATCGGCCTTCTGGGAGTGGGTGGATACATATGGTTCCGTTCCCCTCAAAAAATTGTGACTACTTTTCTTATAATTATTCTCGCTGGTTTTGTTGTTCTATCCGCTCCTAAAAAATACTGGAGTGAGGTCCGCTCTATTACGGAGGAGGGGATGACAAAGGGATCGGGGGAGGAGCGGATCTACACCTGGAAGGTGGGGTGGGAGATGTTCCTGGATAATCCCCTCTTCGGGGTGGGCCAAGGAAATTTCCCCTGGGTTTTCAGAAAATACGAGTTGGAAACTGGCCACGAGGAGGGGCTACACACCCGATCCATCGCTGGGCGGGCAGCCCATTCCCTTTACTTTCAGTTGTTACCCGAGCTCGGCCTCACAGGGGGTGTAATTTTCTTCCTTCTCCTTATCAATTTTTTACGGTGTATCAGAAATATCCGTTCCGTCGGAAAGAGGGGAGATCCCCATAAAAAGCTGGAAGCTGCTGATAAGGATTATTTCTATCTTTCGTATGCAATGGAGGGCAGCCTTGTGGGGTATCTTGTTAGCGGGTTGTTCATCTCCATCTTTTATTACCCGAACTTCTGGCTCCTCATATCATTCGCCTTTACCCTTAACTTGATAGTCAATAAGAAAAATGAAATTTGTAAAACACCAAAGTCCGGATTGGCCCCGTTAACATGAATATCAGAGGAGAGAAAAAGAATATATTAATCGTGCTTCCCGCCCTTCCTTATCCATTAAGATCCGACGGAAGGTCCGTAAGATACTTGCCGATCATAAGGCATCTTTCAGGTATTCACAATGTCGACCTCCTCGTAATTTCTGGAGAGAAACCATCCGTAGATTCTTTAAGTGCACTATCAACCATCTGCAGGAGAGTGGTGGAGATCCGTGTCCCGTCTCCTGAACAATTCGGGATTTTAAGAAAAGGGTTTACCTGGATTATGGGTTCCATGCCATGGTCCCCCCCCTACCTATATATAAAACATGGAGGAGAAGAAATCTCCCGGCAGATAATAGTAAATCTCGAGGGGAACCACTATGATTTGCTTCTCTGGGGAACAGTTGAATATACTCCTTATCTCCTGGACGCGATGAAAGGGTTAGAGTCGGAGAGGGTAATCGTGGACTTTATCGACTCCCCCACATTATGGGCGAAGCGGGGACATGAAAGAAAAGGGATGCTTTCCCTTACTTCCTGTTACGATCACTGGAAAATTCTGCGCTGGGAAGGAAAAGTCTCCAGGAATGCCTCTGCCGTGATGTACATTTCCCCTGTAGATGCGGCTGCCGTACCGGAAAAGTTTACAGAGGGAATAGAAAGGCACGTCGTGAACCATGGCATCAACGTGGAAAAATACCATGACACCCAAAATTCTCAGAGACCTACCGACAACACGCCAGGCA
>CAYSOQ010000393.1:0-1685 GCA_964432685.1 uncultured bacterium | reverse complement strand
CTTTCTACAAGGATTCCTATTGCGTGGTGAAGGGGATCGACCTGGTAATCCCCGTTGATGTTTATGTTCCCGGATGTCCCCCCAGGCCCGAAGCATTGATAGATGGGATCATCAAGCTCCAGGAGATAATCGACAAGAAGAAGAATTTCGGAGAGAAGGCGTAAAAGTGGACGAGAAAAATATATATGAAGCTATATTGGCCAGGTTTGGGGATGAGGTGGTTACCTCCTACACAGATGAGGGAGTATCTCCACCAGCGGTACGGGTGCAAGGAGAGATGATCTGTGAGGTTATCTCTTTCCTGAAGGAGGAAGAGGCCCTTCTCTTCGATTCTCTCATGTGCCTCTCGGGAGCAGATTTGGGCGACTGGATGGAGGTGGTGTACCACCTTCATTCGATGGGGCACCGCCATAAGATAACGGTGAAAGTGGTTCTTGACAGAGAATTTCCCCAGGTCCCCTCGGTTTCGTCCATTCACGCTGTGGCGAATTTTCACGAGAGAGAGGCATATGATCTTTTCGGGATAGTCTTCTCGGGTCATCCGGACCTGAGGAGGATACTACTTCCCGACGATTGGCCCGGGAATCCTCTTCGGAAAGATTATGTGTACCCCGAATCCTACCACGGGATAAAAGTATGACTACGGAACAGCTGCCCAGGAGTGATGAAATACTGGTAAACATGGGGCCCCAGCACCCCTCTACTCACGGTGTGCTGAGGGTTATCCTCAAGACGGACGGGGAGGTCGTTACGGATGCGACCCCAGATATCGGATACCTTCACCGCGCCCTGGAAAAGATCGCTGAGAGGGTAACTTATCCCCAGTTTATGCCCTTTACCGACAGGCTGGATTACCTTGCAGCTGCGAACTGCAACTGCGGTTACGCATGGACAGTTGAAAAGCTCGCGGGGATTGAGGTGCCGGAACGGGCCGAATTCATCCGGGTGATCGTGTGCGAACTGAACCGGATCGCGAGCCACCTGATTGCCTTCGGAGCCTTCACGGCGGACATGGGAGCTTTTACCCCCTTCCTTTATGGGATCAGGGAGAGGGAGAAAATCAACGACCTCTTCGAGAATATCTGCGGAAACAGGCTAACCTACAACTACGCCCGCATAGGGGGGGTTTCGATTGATCTTCCAGAGGGGTTCGTTGATGAGCTTTCCGAGTTTCTCGATTACTTTGAACCTAAGATCGACGAGTACAATGAGCTCATCTCCTACAACAAGATTTTCATCCACCGGCTGGCCGATGTGGGGGTGGTGACGCCCGAGGATGCTCTCCAGTATGGGTTCGTGGGCCCCAACCTGCGGGGGTCGGGGATTAAGTGGGACCTGAGGAAAGATGAACCCTACTCCGTGTACGACCGGTTCGATTTTGATGTCCCTGTGGGGTTTGCTGAAAAAGGCACCCTGGGAGACGCATTCGACCGGTACATGGTCAGGATCAGGGAGATGAAGGAGAGTATCAAGATCCTGCGTCAGGCTATCGATATGCTCCCCGAAGGAGATTATGTGGCGAAAGTACCCCGTGTACTCAAGCCTCCGAAGGGAGAGATCTATTTCAGGAGCGAGAACCCGAGAGGAGAACTCGGCTTTTACCTTATAAGTGACGGTACTACCAACCCCTACAGGTTAAAAATTCGTACAGGGGTATTTTTTTACTTGTGCCAATGAGAAGAAGA
>CAYSOQ010000392.1:0-1705 GCA_964432685.1 uncultured bacterium | reverse complement strand
TGGGTTACGAAAGATTGGTGGAGTGGATTTACTGTAAACTTGCAGAATGTAGTTAAGGTTTAAAATCAAGATTCCAATACTCCACCACTCCATCATTCCATGTGTGAGGCAAAAACATCCAGCCTCACAAAATAACCTTGTTTCCAGTGGCTTGTTGAAATTTCGAGATGTGTATAAGGACACATATCATATTTGTTTCTCCTTGTCATTCAAGATCTTCCAGATCATCAGCGATCTTCTTGAGATCGAGATTCATAAGCGTTTCCCGAGTCGGAGCAGTTGTCTCTCTGTTCCAGCCTCTTGCCTGGTAGTACTCGTCCAGAAGTTGTTCGATCTCTTCTCTCTTGAGGCTTTTCCCTTCTGTGGAATCCCCGTCTGATTTTTCTTTAAACAGGCGGTCTGGCAGTACGTCATCCTTTCTTGAAAAACCCCCTGCCTTTGCGTTGAAGGCCTGCTCGACAGTATAGACTCTCTCACTTGCCCTTAAGATGTCCTCTCCGGAGAGTTCCATTCCGGTAGCACCATTATAGATGCGGGCAAAATCATCGGGAGTGAATTCAGTGTAGGCAGCGCTTAATACATAAAAGATTTTACAGATGCCAAAGAGATCAGGGATAGTAGTCATGTCCTGGACCCACTTGGTGGCCTTTCCTTTTCCTTTCACACCATCTCCTCTTAAGGCCTCTTCACCGAAATGCTCTTTAATGTACTTTACGCTCATCAGGTCGTCCACGGCAATCCCTCTCAGGTGATCGGCCCCCCGGGTAGAGGTGAGATAGCCCAGTACACTCCCGTGTTTACCCCTCATTTCTGCGGGAAAACTCTGTCCCTTAATCTGTCGTGCATAGTATTCTGCCCCCTTGCCAATCTTCCTTGCCGCAATGCGCATCCCCTCACCCAGTAGTTCCCCGATCCCCTCTCTTTTAGCGATCTTTTCGATCAGGGCATGGACGGCGTGATAGTTGCCCCACTCAAGTTCGATCCCTCCGGTTTCTTCCCGGGAAAGTATGCCACGCTGGTAACATTCCATGGCAAAGGCGATGGTATCTCCTGTTTCTATGCAGTCAACTCCCATCCGGTTGCTTAAGACATCTGACTTGAGGACCGCTGCGAGATTATCCACCTGGGGCTGGGTTCCCCAGGACCAGCATGCAGCAAGTTCAGGACCTTCACCGTAGAGCCCCTCAAATTCTCCCTCTTTGACCCGGTAAGTGCGGCCGCAGCAGATACTGCACCCGAAGCAGGCTTTAAGGCGATGGAGGTGTTCCTGATTAAACTTGTCCGGGGTGATATTTTGAAGGCCGGGGAACTTAGTTGTCTGAAGGTTTTTGGTAGCCCAGCTTGTACCGGTCTTCAATTCATAGAGGAGGCTTACCGGTGTTCCATAGAGCGTGAGATCCTTTCTTTTGTAACTTTTAAGAATGTCTGTACAGATAGTGAAAAATTGATCAGGGTGGGCGACCTTTATTCCCTGTGTTCCCCTTACCGCGACTGCTTTAAGGTTTTTAGATCCCATAATGGGGCCCATGCCCTTAGCCGCTGCCCGCTTCAAGCCGTGGATGATGCAGGATACCCTCACCATTTTTTCCCCGGCAGGCCCGATGCAGGCAATCTGGATATCTCCATCTTTAAGCTCTTCTTTGATCAGGTGCTGGGTTTCCCAGGTATCCTTCCCCCAGAGATGGCTGGCGTCTCTCAGTTCAAT
>CAYSOQ010000391.1:0-1708 GCA_964432685.1 uncultured bacterium | reverse complement strand
TGTTTAGTGTTTCGTGCTTAGTATTTCGAATTTCTCCGTTATTTCGTCGGACTTAGGAATTTCCATCTCTCAATAACAGTTCCCAGTTTCCAGGTCCCAGTTCCCATTTTTATATTGATATCTCATTCTCCATACAGGTCCCATGTTCGATGTGATAGTCGAATTCGTAACGGAACTTCTCGATGAAAGACACAGCAGGCATTACTGCGGCGTCTGCCAGGGCGCAGATAGTCATTCCCTCCATGTTGTCGCAGATGTCGAGTATAAGATCCAGATCTTCACCGGTTCCCGTGCCAGTCTCTATCTGGTGGAGGAGTATCCTCATCCATTCCGTTCCTTCACGGCAGGGAGTGCATTTCCCGCACGATTCATGGGCATAAAAACTCATGATGATCTCAAGGGCCCTTACCATGCAAACACCCTTTGGTATCACGATTATTCCCCCTGTCCCGATCATTGAACCCGCTCCCGCCAGGGAATCGATATCTGCGGGTATGTCAATCTCATCTGCCGTCAGGATAGGCACAGAAGAACCCCCGGGGATTACCGCCTTGAGCTCCCGGCCCCCCATAACCCCGCCGCCAAAAGTATTGATTATCTCCTTGAGGTTGGTACCCGAGGGGAGTTCGTAGATTCCCGGGTTATTCACGTAACCGGAGAGGCCATAAAGCCTCGTTCCCCCATCCTTTTCTGTACCCAGGGATAAGAATGCTTCCCCTCCCTTTTCGATAATGTAGGGAATGTCAGCGATGGTTTCCACGTTGTTCACAGTTGTTGGGGAACCGAATAGGCCGTATTGGGCTGGGAATGGTGGTTTGAGCCTCGGTTTCCCCAATTTCCCTTCGAGAGATTCTATGAGGGCTGTTTCTTCACCGCAGATGTATGCCCCCGCCCCCCTGTGGAGGATCAGGTCCAGATCAAATCCGGAAGAGAGGATATCTTTTCCCAGAAACCCTTCCCGGTATGCCTCTTCCACGGCTTCCGCGAGGATACGCCCGGCACGGACGAATTCCCCCCGTATGTAGACGAAACATAGGTGCGACGCCAGGGCGTAGGAACTGATAATAATTCCTTCGATGAGGAGGTGGGGCCCCTTTTCCATCAAATACCTGTCCTTGAACGTACCCGGCTCGCCCTCGTCAGCATTGATGACCAGGTAATTTGGCTCCTCCTGCTCTTTCGGCATGAAACCCCATTTCACTCCTGTGGGGAATCCCGCGCCTCCACGCCCGCGGAGTCCGCTCTTCTTCACCTCCTCGATGATTTCTTCTGGAGAAAGGGTAAAGGCCTTCGTGAGAGCCCGGTATCCCCCATGTTCCATGTAGGCGGTAATCCTGTGGTAATCGGGAACGTGAAAATATTTTGTCAATACCCGTTCCATCGCTCCTCTTCTCCCGGGCTCAGGCTCACCGTTCGATCTCCCCTGCGATGATGTTGAGGCTCCCGAGGACGGCGACTACGTCCGCAATCATATGGCCTCGAACCATATCGGGAAAGGCGCTGTAAATGGCGAAACATGGAGGCCTTACCTTCACCTTGTAAGGTTTCCCTTCTCCCGTACTGATAATGTAGAAACCCAGTTCCCCATTGGCTGCCTCCGTTGCATGGTACACCTCCCCCGGTGGAACCTTTATACCTTCCATGATCAGTTTGAAATGGCCCATAAGGGCTTCTATGTTTTCGTGTACCTCATCTTTTGCGGAGGAAA
>CAYSOQ010000390.1:0-1719 GCA_964432685.1 uncultured bacterium | reverse complement strand
GGCGGGCAGGGAACATGGAGGCGGGGGTTCGAGGCCTCCTGGCGGCTGGTGCAGGTGAGATCACAACGGAAACGGTGGGATTCTCTCTGCTGAAAATAGCCGGAACGAGTGAATTCAAGGAATTCTCAAAACTCATCAAATAAGGGAGATCCGTAATGCCCAGGCACCATACTTTTTACCCCATTATCGTCCTCTCCCTCCTGATAATCCTGGCGGGAAATGGATTCCCCGCCCTTCAGGAAGAAAAGACACCCCTGGTCCTCGATACCATCACATACTATCCACCTTCTTTTAAAGAGGATGTAGGCCGCTCCTTCGAGACCATGCTTTTCACCAGGTTATCACTATACTTTTCAGTATACTTTTCCGTATCTGAAGGTAAGAGGGGAGGGGACAAGGAGCCTTCTCCCTCTATGGCTGTTTCCCTCACAAAAATAGGAGCGACCATCTCCCTCGATGTGACTGTAAAAGGGAGGAACGGGAAGAAGTCTCCCTATTCAATCACAGGTGGGAATGTTGGTGACATCCCACGGATGCTGGAAGAATTATCGGTAAGGCTCCACTCCCAATTGGGCCGCGGGGAAAGGACTGCCTCAATTACTCAGGGGAAGGGTAGACAAGTGGGAAGAGAGGAACTCAGGAAGCGGATCAGTAAGAGGATATCGAAATTCATAAAATTCCTTCCAAAGGGCGAGAGAGAATACTCTGCTACCTTCGGAGGGGGATATTACATGTTTTCGGGGGGAGATCTGCGTGCTGACGGCATTAACGAGATCGTTGCTGTCTCTGAGGATGAGATCGCAGTGAAGGAAATAAAGGGTGATACTGTCGAAACACTCCACACCCATACCCTTCGAGGCGGGGAGGAAGTTATCTACCTTGCATCTGGTGACATAGACGGATCGGGTGGAGACGAAGTAGTGGGGACCATATTTTCAGGGAAAGGAGTGACGGGCTTTCTGTTGAAGTACGTGGGAGAAAAGGAGGGTTTCGTAGAGAAGGAGTTTAAGAACATGATTTTCAGGATATGGCAGGACCCGAAAATTGGAACCCGTCTTCTCGCACAGAGGATCGATGATAAAGGAAAGCCCTCCGGTGATATAGAGGTCAACATGTTGGTGAAAATGTCACTGGCTAAACAGAGGATCATCTCTGCACCGGAAGGTACATCTATTATCAATACGGTTCCCATTTACCATGGAGGGGATTACCATTTCATCAACTTCAGCGAGGAACGCCTCTGGGAAGGAAAGGGAAGACTTAAGACTGTTCGTGTAGGGGGAACCATAGAGGATGTTAGGCCAACGGATATGGATAAAGATGGAGACCAGGAGATTCTCCTATTCGCCTCGAGGAAAGGGAAGAGTTCCTACTTCGATTCCCTCCCTATGAAGAGGGGATTCGCAGTAGAACTTTACACAATAGAGAATGGTTCGCTTAAGAGGGAATACAGCTATGTGAACGAAATCGACAGGGCGGGGGGATATTTCCCGAGTCTCTACGGCAACGGGGCAGTGAGGAGTTTCGTAGTGGTTTCCCTCAAGGGGAACGAATTCAGTCCCGCTTCAATAAAGTGGAATGTTGTGACCATTAAATAATTGTAGGGGGGGGTCGTTATTTGAAATTCGAGGTTATTAGGGTATAATCTTCACTCAGTCCACTTTGGCGGTGTAGCTCAGATGGTTAGAGCATGCGGCTCATATCCGCAGTGTCCGGGGT
>CAYSOQ010000389.1:0-1732 GCA_964432685.1 uncultured bacterium | reverse complement strand
TATCGAGGAATACTATCAGGTTGAGGCCTTTTCCGGATATATAAAGAAGGATGATTGGGATAAATATCCCGGAAGAGCTGAGAAGAATACGGAACGTCTTCTCAAAATCATGGACCATTACCATGTGAAGGGAACATTTTTCATCGTGGGGTGGGTGGCAGAGAGAAATCCTGCCCTTGTAAAAATGATTTTCAGGGAAGGCCACGAAATTTCATCCCACGGCTATTCTCACACGATGGTGACGAAAATGACCCATCACGAATTCCGAGAGGATATACAGAGGGCAAAAAAGATACTCGAAGACATCACGGGAGAAAGGATTATCGGGTATCGAGCACCCACATTTTCCATCGTTAAAGATACAACCTGGGCCTATGAAATTCTTCTTGAAGAGGGATACCGATATAGCAGCAGCGTATTTCCCATCAGGCATGACCGGTATGGGTGGATTGACTTTGGTTTGAGGGCTAAGGTGGTTGCCGCTTCGGGGGGATCAGAATTGTGGGAATTTCCAATGTCTGTATGGGACCTGGGTTCCATCAAGATACCCCTGGGAGGGGGAGGATACTTGCGTACCTATCCCTTAGGGGTAACACGGTACCTTGCCCGGAGTATAACCTCAAAGGGGAGACCCCTCATCCTATATGTCCACCCGTGGGAACTGGACGAAAACCACCCGAGTGTAAATGTCCCTCTACTAACCAGGGTAAGACATTTTATTGGAATTACGGGCCTTGACAGGAAGTTGAAAGGGGTTCTTAATTCATTCTCTTTTTGCCCATTCAGGGATATTTTCGAAAGCTATGGAAACAATTCTTTGAATGGAACCAATGAGGGCGGGGGGTAATAGTTACCCAAAATCTCCTGCCACACTTTGCCTGAGTCACTCCCTGTATAAATGGAAAGGGATAAGTTAAATATCCTTGTGATCAATTATGAATACCCACCTGTTGGGGGTGGCGGAGGTGTAATCTGCAAAGATATCGCAGAAGAGATTGTCTCGCAGGGTCATAATGTCACTGTGATCACATCCCTCATGAACGGGCTTGAAAGGGATGTCAATGAACATGGGGTACGGGTAATCCGGGTACCGGTGGTCCTGAGATCCAATCAAAATGTGGCCACTTTGCCTTCCATGCTCAGCTATCTCCCGAGTTCGGTCTTAAAGGCCATGAATTATCTCAAAGGGCAGAAGGTCGATATAGTGAATACACATTTCGCGGTACCTTCCGGTCCTGCAGGACACTTTATTTCTAAAAAATATGGGATACCGAATGTCCTATCCATACATGGGGGTGATATATTCGATCCGAGTAAAAGTTTGTCACCCCACGATACTCCTCTCCTCAGGGGAACTGTAAAGAGAATGCTACTGGGGGCGGACCGGATCGTTGCTCAGTCGTTAGATACGAAAAAAAACACTGAAACATATTACGGAATCGTAGAGAATATCGATATTATCCCCCTCGGAATTAAACCTATGAAATATGAAGTGGTATCTCGTGAGGATCTCGGGCTATCTGAGGATCGGTTTATATTTATCACCATAGGACGTCTGATCAAAAGAAAAAATCTCCTGGAACTGTTAGAGATCATCCGTTTATTAAATCAGTCTTTCCCATGTGAACTTCTCGTGGTAGGAGACGGGCCCGAGAGGGGGAACATTGAAGCCGAGGTCTCGAAGTTGGGACTGCGTGATAGGGTGAAACTTCTCGGAAGAGTCACAGAGGAG
>CAYSOQ010000388.1:0-1738 GCA_964432685.1 uncultured bacterium | reverse complement strand
TCAGACATTCAAGGGGAGGGGCTGCGAAAAGTGCGCCCATACAGGCTATTTCGGGCGTACGGGCATATTCGAGCTTCTGTTAGTGGACGATGAGATTGAAAGACTCCTCATACAGGGGGCCGACTCGAAGCAGATAAGAGAATATGGGAGATCCAGGGGAATGGTTACGCTTCTCGAAGATGGCGGATTGAAGGTAAGTGCCGGGATAACGACTCTGAGCGAGCTACTAAGGGTAACCCAGGAGTAGGGGATGCCTATCTTCTCCTATAAGGCCAGCACCAGGAAGGGCGAACTCCTCGAAGGAGCCATAGAAGCCGCCGATGAACGGGCAGCCATCGACCGGTTGAAAAACAGCGGAATAATCCCCATAAGCATCAGGACTTCAGAAAAACCGAAAAGGAGGCGCATATCTCTCTCCTCCTCTAAGGATGACCTCCTCATATTTACTGGAGAACTTTCAGCGCTGTTAGGGGCCGGACTCCCCCTCGACAGGAGTCTCACGGTCCTTGCGGAAATAAGCGAGAGTAAATGGATGAAAGAAACGGTCGAATCAGTGCAAAAATCTGTGAGAGAAGGAAGCTCCCTATCGGAAGCGTTAAAAAAACATCCGAAAACATTCCCGGGGCTTTACGTAAATATGGTCAGCGCTGGCGAAACGGGCGGGGTGTTGGATCTGGTCCTTCCCCGGCTGAACGATCTCCTCGATTCGGCAAAAGAGCTTAAAGAATATATTTTTTCCGCCATGATATATCCGATCATCCTTATCATAACGAGCGGAATCTCCATTATTTTCCTTCTCACCTACGTCATTCCCAAATTCAGCGTAATATTCGATGAACTGGGGGGACTCCTCCCTCTTCCCACAAGAATACTTCTCGCTGTAAGCAATGCCTTCCAGTCTACCTGGTGGATAATTTTAATTATCTCGATTTCGGCGTGGGTTCTGCTTCGTAGATCTATCAAGTCGGATGCGGGCAGGTTCAGGTGGGATGCCTTCAAAATAAAGATGACGGGAGATTTGATCACAAAGATTGAAACCGCCAGGTTCTGCAGGACCTTAGGTATACTTCTAAAGAGCGGAGTTCCCATGATCGAAGCTTTGAACAGTTCCCGTGATGTAGTTTCTAACAGTGTCATCTCTACTGCCATCGAAAAGGTAACAAAGGATATCAGGGAGGGGAAAGGAATTGCCGGGCCCCTTTCGCAGAGCGAAGTCTTTCCGCCACTTGCCCTTTCGATGATCCAGGTGGGAGAAGAATCGGGGCAGCTTGAAAATATGCTGTCAAGGGTAGCATCCACCTACGAGAAGAGCTTGAAGCTTGCCATAAAAAGGGCGATGAGCATCCTTGAACCGGCGATGATCCTGGGCACAGGACTGATAGTGGGTTTTATCGCAGTTTCGGTATTTCTGGCGGTATTCAGCATAATTGATATCCCATTTTAGCCAGGGAGCAATCAGGAAAATGAGAAAATCAGCGGGATTTACACTTATAGAGATGGTAGTCGTGCTGTTTCTCACAACCCTGATACTGGGGCTTACAACTATTATATTTGCCAGCGCACTAACCTCGAGCAGGTTCGACAAAACGGTAAAAGATATGAGGACCTCCATCAGGGCCGCAAGGCATCTCGCACGCAAACTCGGGAAAACCCAGATCCTCACAATCGATCTAAATAAGGGGAAGTACAACATACAGGGCTTGAAGGGGAAAGAGATACCCACAAATGTACATGTAAC
>CAYSOQ010000387.1:0-1751 GCA_964432685.1 uncultured bacterium | reverse complement strand
TCTGGGAACTGGAAACTCTGAACTGTATTGATTGGTTGTCCGACGTCCTATGTCCTACGTCCTATGTCCGACGGAAATATCTGAAACATGGTAATTCCTAGTTCCTGATTCCGAATTCCTAAGAAAACCTGAAAAAAACCGGATATTTGCCATACCTGTTGTTTCGGGTTTCGAGTTTAGGGTTTCGTGTTTCGAGAGAGATTTTTCTCTGAACTCTGAACCCGGAACTCTGAACTGTGTTTGATGGTTTCGTTCATGGATCCAGTCCTGTATCCCTCAATGTCAAGTGATACGAATGTAAACCCTTCTTCCTTGAAGTGATTTGCAATTTCCCTCCGGATCTTTTTTTCCATCATTCCCGGGATCTCGTCCTCTTCCATCTCGATTCTAGCTACCGATCCATGGAAACGGACACGGAACTGACGGAACCCCTTTTCCCTCAGGAAATCCTCGCAACTTTCAACCTTCCTCAGTTCTTCCTCTTTGATCTCAGTTCCGTAAGGGAAACGGGAAGAGAGGCAAGCGAAGGCGCCCTTGTTCCAGGTTGGCAGGCCCAGTTCTTTGGAGAGGAATCGGATGTCATCTTTCCTCATTTCCGCTTCGATGAGGGGGCTCCTCACACCGAGTTCCTCTGCGGCTTTTCTGCCGGGGCGGTAATCGCCAAGGTCGTCCAGATTGTTACCGTCAACTACATGGCGGAGTCCCATCCGGCTGGCAAGGCTTGAGAGTTTGGAAAAGAGTTCCTTTTTACAGTAGTAGCACCTATCTGGAGGGTTTTCCCTGAAACCTGGGATGTCGAGTTCCTCTGATTCCACTGTTATATGGCGAGCACCAATCTTCTTTCCGAAATCCAGGGCATCCTCGAGTTCGCGGTGGGGGTAGGTGGAAGATGTTGCGGTTACCCCCACGGCATTACCTCCCAGTGCATCGACGGCAACCTTCAGAAGAAAGGAACTATCTACCCCTCCGCTGAATGCCACGATGACCGATTCCATCCCCTCTAAAAGGGATTTCAGGCTGTCGAGTTTTTCAAATGGGGTCCTGGATTCCATCACCGGATATGATATTCATCAAGGGAAAGTGAATCCCCCGGGGATTTACCCTCTATCAGCAATATTTTCTCCTCCCCCCCGGGATGATGGAATTGGAGGAGGAGATCTCCTTCCTTCATCTTTGAATATCTACGGAACGCCAGAGCAAGTTCTTTCTCGGGGAGCCTTGAATTCAGGTTGTCAATGGCCACCACGGGCCCAGGGACATCCTGCGCAACTACCAGGGTGAGTCTACCCTTTCCGAGTGCTTCCAGCCTTATGTTCTCCGACTCGTTCCTGGATACGATCAATTTTTCTCCCGAGGGAAGGCGGAAATGCCTTCCCAATTTCAGGAGGTTGAAATCTGCCGTTGACACCTCTTCCGAATGTGCAAATAGGTCTCTCACTCTCTTAGCGAATCCCCGGTCCGTCAGGAGACATCCCCCTGCGGGACAGGGGTAATCCCTGAGGGAATATTCGTCTGCGAGGCGGATCTGTTCCTTCCTGGAACGTCCAGAAATGTCGAGAAGTTTCTCCCTGTCCACCCAGCCCGCTACCTCAGGTAGCGTGGGGAGGAAATGTTTAGCCGATAGGGGCCTAACGATGAGACCCTCAAGGCCGCTCTTTTTCTCTATTAATTCGAGAGTCTGCCTCCTCTGAGACATAGGCCTCTGGCCGAGAACTTCTCCCGTCACGATGAAGCGGGCACCCCTTTTTTCC
>CAYSOQ010000386.1:0-1763 GCA_964432685.1 uncultured bacterium | reverse complement strand
GGTTTTTCGGCAAGGCCACTGATCAGAAGGGGTATTCAGTTCATCCGTCGAAAGGAGGAGAGTCAGGGAACATGTCACTTTTTTCCATGTTGATCATAGGTACAATCCTGGTTGTATCTATATATGTCGTATGGCTTTACAACAGACTCGTCCGCCTGAGAAACCTGTCGCAATCTTCCTGGTCCGATATCGATGTACTACTTAAAAAGAGGCACGATCTGGTAGGCAACCTTGTGGAAACAGTGAAAGGATACGCCTCCCACGAAAAATCTACCCTAACAGGAGTCACAGAAGCACGTTCCAGGGCGATGCAGGCGCAAGGACCGGTCGAAAAAGGCCGTCAGGAGACACTCCTCGGAGAAACCCTTAAATCGTTGTTCGCTGTGTCGGAAGGATACCCCGACCTTAAGGCAAGTAATAATTTCCTTGAACTGCAAAAGGAGATCACAGGGATTGAGGAAGAAATTGGATACGCCCGCCGTTACTACAATGCCGTCGTCAGAGACTATAACACTTCAACGGAAACGTTCCCCTCAAATATAGTTGCGTCCCGCTTCACCTTCAAGAGGGAGGAGTATTTCCAGCTTGAATCCCCTGGGGAACGGGAAGCCACAGATGTCCGTTTTTCCTGACAGTCCTTTTTCCAAGCGGTTTCGTGGATGCTTGCCCCCACACGGGCCGATGGTCTTCATCATATTCCTTATCTTTTTTGCCTCTCCTGTTCCAGTCAGTGCCCGGGGGCACTATTTCTCCATCAGTTCATTCCATGTGGACATAGACGTCCACCGCAATTCCACCCTCCAGGTTAAGGAAACTATCGAAACAGTTTTCCACCGGAAGCGCCACGGCATTTATCGGGATATTCCTGTTCAATACGTAGATGATCTGGGGAAAAAAAGCGTAACACCAATCAAGGTCAATTCGGTCACTGACCTATCAGGGAAAAGATGGGACTACAGGGTCAGACGCAGGGGAGGATATCTACGGGTCCGTATTGGAAACCCTAAAAAATATGTGAAGGGAAGGCAGGTCTTCGTGATCAAATACCAGCTTGATAATGGGATTCTCTTTTTCCCTGATCACGACGAACTCTACTGGAACGTTACAGGAAATGAATGGCCGGTAAGAATTGAACAGGCCTCTACCACGGTCAGGCTACAGGGTGCGAATAGGTCCATCTCCTTCCGGACCCGCTGTTTCACCGGTATTCGAGGGTCTCGCGATGGTGCATGTAAGAGTGAAACCGCAAGGAATGTAGTATCCTTCCGCTCGACACGTTCTTTCTCCCCCCTCGAGGGTATGACTATCGTCCTGGGGTGGGAAAAAGGCATCGTCCATCCACCGGGACTCATGAAGAGGTTCTTGCAAAAAATTAATCCATTGAAATATCTCCCCTTCCTGGTGCCGATACTCACTCTTCTTTATATGCTACGCCTCTGGTACCAAAAGGGTAAAGATCCCTCGGCGGGAGACCCTGTTGTAGTTGCCTACACACCCCCTGAGGAGGGGAACCGCACCCTTCTACCCGCGGAGGCAGGAATCCTGATCGACGAAAAGCTCAACCCCTCCGACATTACCGCATCAGTGATCAACCTTGCAGTAAAGGGATTTTTAAAAATCCAGGAAGTGAAAATACCGGGAATTCTTTTCGAAAAGACCGATTATCTCCTTAGTAAAGAGGAGCAGGATATCTCTACCCTGCCTCCCTTCGAATCGCTGCTCCTTTTGAAACTCTTTGAAGCCCACGGTACTTCCGTCAATGT
>CAYSOQ010000385.1:0-1766 GCA_964432685.1 uncultured bacterium | reverse complement strand
GGCACTATGCACATATAGACTGTCCGGGGCACGCCGACTATATCAAGAACATGATCACCGGTGCCGCCCAGATGGACGGGACGGTTTTGGTGGTAAGCGCCGCAGACGGGCCAATGCCCCAGACTCGGGAGCACATTCTGCTTGCCAGGCAGGTGAGAGTGCCCTCCATAGTGGTGTTCTTAAACAAGGCAGACATGGTAGACGACAAAGAGCTTTTAGAGCTGGTAGAGCTGGAAGTGCGGGAGCTTTTAAGCAAGTATGATTTCCCCGGAGACGATATACCTATTATCACCGGCAGTGCGCTTAAGGCGCTGGAGTCAACCTCTCAGGATCCCAATGCAGAAGAATACAAGTGCGTTCATGAACTCCTTGATGCCATAGACAGTTATATCCCCCAGCCGACAAGGGAAGTGGACAAGCCCTTCTTGCTTCCCATTGAAGACGTGTTTACTATTTCCGGGCGTGGGACCGTGGTAACCGGCCGAGTGGAACGGGGAAGGATCAAGGTAGGAGAAGAGGTCGAGATTGTAGGAATCAGAAAGACGCAAAAGACGGTGTGCACGGGGGTAGAGATGTTTCGAAAGATTCTTGATGAGGGAGAGGCCGGAGACAACATAGGGGTGCTTCTGCGTGGCACCAAGCGGGATGAAGTGGAGAGAGGGCAGGTGGTGGCAAAGCCGGGTTCTATTCCTCCCCACACCAAGTTTAAGGCGCAGGTATATATTTTGACCAAGGAAGAAGGGGGAAGGCACACGCCGTTTTTCAACGGGTATCGCCCCCAATTTTATTTCAGGACCACAGACGTAACAGGAACCTCCACCTTGCCGGAGGGGGTAGAGATGGTGATGCCGGGAGACAATGTAGAGCTCACAGGAGAGCTGATTACCCCCATAGCGATGGAGAAGGAGCTCCGGTTTGCCATTCGGGAAGGTGGAAGAACGGTAGGAGCTGGAGTTATCTCCGAAGTCTTGGAGTGATGGTAGGGAAAGGATTGTAACCCTTTAATTTTTTCGGTCATGAGGTAGTATGGATGAGTGAGCAGAAGATAAGAATTCGATTAAAGGCGTACGATCATAAGCTGTTAGACCAATCTGCTGAAGAAATTGTGGAAACGGCTAAGAGAACAGGGGCTAAGGTTGTGGGTCCCATTCCCCTGCCTACAGTAATCAATAAATACTGTGTGCTGCGCTCCCCCCATGTTGACAAGAAGTCTAGAGAGCAGTTTGAGATCATAACGCATAAGAGACTGCTTGACATAATGGAACCAACCCAACAAACGGTTGACGCACTCATGCGACTGGATCTATCGGCCGGGGTTGATGTAGAAATCAAACTTTAAAAAGCATCTTAAAACAGTAAGGAGCATAGGTAACGTGGCTCTCGGATTAATTGGTCGAACATTAGGAATGACCCATTTGTTTTCGAAAAACGGTGAGGCAATCCCCATTACGGTGATAGAGGCCGGTCCCTGTTCTGTTGTCCAGGTGAAAAGCAAAGAAAAAGAGGGGTATGGCGCCCTACAGCTTGGGTTTTTACCTAAGAAGATAGATAAAATAAAAAAACCGCTCAAGGGACACTTTAAAAAGAGCGGCACCAGTGGTTTCTGCTTTCTTAAGGAGTTTAAGGTGGCTGACATCAGCGCTTATCAGCCGGGGCAGGAAATTAAACTGGAAATTTTTCAAGCCGGTCAGAGGGATACCATAACCGCCACAAGTAAAGGTAAAGGATTCACTGGCGTCATAGAGAGATGGTGCTTTAGGTGAGGG
>CAYSOQ010000384.1:0-1770 GCA_964432685.1 uncultured bacterium | reverse complement strand
TTCGGAATTCCGAATTACTATCGGGACCGTTCCCGCTTTCCCTAGGAATCAGGAATTAGGAATTAGGAACTGTATTGTATTATTGACTTTCACTCTAAATTTATTATAATTTCAACTCTACTGAGTTTTTAAGGTGCGGGCGTAACTCAGCGGTAGAGTGTGACCTTGCCAAGGTCAAAGTCGCGGGTTCAAATCCCGTCGCCCGCTCCATTTTCTTCCACCTGCCTCGGGTCTCTTTCCCAATCAATACGAGAACTTCACCCCAACGTCCGAAAGTTCTCCCTTGGGCGCCTTCCATAGGCTGCGAGGGAGGAGATGCAACATGTTCGCCACCAGGACATCCGGGAATTTTTCGATCCGTATGTTGTAAACATTCACAGACTCGTTGTAGAATTCCCGCCGGTCGGCGATTTCGCTTTCAAGTTCCGTAACTCTCCTCTGAAGCTGGGCGAAACGCTCATCCGCCTTGAGTTCGGGATATTTCTCTGATACTGCGAAGAGGCTTTTCAGGGCTTCTTTCAAAAAACCTTCGGCATTTTCCCTCTCCTCCACCGTGCCCGCGCCCTGGCTAAGCGCCCTTGCCTTGATTACCCGTTCCAGCGTCTCCGCTTCGTGCTTCATGTAGCGTTCACACACGGCAACCAGCTTTGGAAGCTCGTCGTGCCGCTGTTTAAGCAGTACGTCGATGTTGCTCCACGCCTTGCTCACGTTGTTCTTAACCGTCACGAGCCCGTTATAAACAGCCACAACGTAGAAAATTAATGCGATTAAAAGAAAAACGACAACAGATAGGATGAGATTGCTTACCATTTAAAACCTCCCTGGTTCATAGTATTCCCATCGAAATGTATACACTCAAAGCCAGGAGAATCAGGCTTGCCAGAAGACAGGCCCAGCCTTTTACGGCCATGTTCCTTGTAATCCCTTTCTCCTCCCTGTCTCCTATATAGAAGGCTCCCCCCGGGGGAGGTGCCGAAACTACCACTCTTTCCCCTTCATCCAGATCAGACAGCAGGATCTCCCTGGAAATATTTTCTCTACCGATCTCCCATTCCATCCCATCGATTTTCCCATCCCCGTCCAGGTCAAGTTCCTTCAGGGATTCCCTATTCCCCCGTATCTTTTCCAGTTTCGCCCTCAAGATCATTTCCCGCTCCCGCGACCCTGACATCCCCGTCTTTGCAAACCCGAGGAGGTATATCTCACTTCCTACGGGGATCAGCTTCTCAGTAACCCGGGATCCATCCTGCAAGCGGACCTGGGCTCCCATGAGAGCAGCCATGTCCATATCTCTGAAAGTCTGTGTAACCCCCCCGTCTATGAAGGCACCCTCCGGGATTACGAGGACTTTTCCCGTGTCATCTTCCAGGTAGAAGGGTACCGGCCCGCTGTCCCCCTGTTCAACCAGCCGTGTCCCCTTAAATCCCCCGGGGCCCCTTTCCTCCAGGACCGAATACGAATAATAGATGCACTCAGTCCCGGAGAAAGGCGATCTAAGTTTATACTTCTGCCGACCCCTTCCCTTGAGTTCCACCGGCCCCATGGCAAGAGACCTAACCTTAGCGGTGGGGACGTTTTCCACTTCACGCTTAAGTTTAAGAAGTGCGAAGGCAAGCAGGAAAAATAGAAGTGCCCCTGACAGAGAAGCTACCGCGAGTGCAGCCCTTTCCTGGCTGAACCGGAAGAATATGAGGCTCCCTAATGAAAGAAAACTTAAGAAATAATAGATGCTCCTGGAAAGAGGCAGCGAGGCGCCCCTGGATACGAACA
>CAYSOQ010000383.1:0-1774 GCA_964432685.1 uncultured bacterium | reverse complement strand
CCACACAATGAGGTTGTAGAAGCGCGCGTCTTGCGCAAGGCCAGGAGCTGCCGGATCATCTTCGACGCGTTGAAAACAGTGCCGATGATCTTGTCCACCTTCTCCCTTATCCGGCCATCCTCCTTATAATTCACCTTGATGAGTTCGGCAAAACCGGAGATAGCACTCAAGTAGTTGTTGATGTCGTGAGCGATTCCCCCTGCCAGCCTGCCCACAGCTTCGAGTTTCTGTGCCTGCTGCAGCTGGTTTTCCAGTTCCACTACATTCGTCACGTCGTGTTTCACTCCGACGAAACCGATAGGGTTCCTCTCCAGGTCATACACGAGGCTGATAGCCCCATTCTCGTAATAGATGGTCCCGTCCTTTTTCCTGTTAACCAGGCGGCCTCGCCATACCTTCCCTGAAAGGATTGTCTCCCAGAGATTTTTGTAGAATTTTTCGTCATGATATCCGCTTTTCAGGATCCTCGTGTTCTTTTCCAGGACTTCATCCGGTGAGTACCCCGTAATGTCCTCAAAGGCGGGGTTAACGTACTCTATGTTCCCCAACAGGTCCGTGATGATGATCGCCTCGGAAGCCTGATCGATAATCGTTAATAGACGGGATCGCTCTTCTTCCACCTTTTTCCGAATAACGACCCCGGAGAGCGTATCTGCAAGCCGTGAAATAAACTCCACTTCCTGTTCAGTCTGGATGTGCCCTGCCTTCACATATAGGCACATCGTTCCAAGCACTTCCATTCCCTTCATCAAGGGAATGCAGTAGTGTCCGTGAGGATCCATCCCCTCATAACTGATTTCGTGGGCCCCATCCACCTCGTGTTTGAAGAGGATCTTTCTATCTGATGCAGCCTTTCCGCACAGGCACTTTCCTATTGGAACCTTCCCGCATTTTTCAACCTGAACAGGGGAAAATCCAACATGAGCCGTAAGCCGGAGCACGTCCTCTTTTTCTTCAACAAGATGAATTGCCCCCTTACCCTGAAACTCGAACCATGGCAGGGAGACCACGAGGTTGATGATCCGCGACAACTGTTCCCTCAACATGACAGGTTCCATGGAAATCTGAAGGATCTCCTTCATTACACTCTGCAGGCTGGTTCGAGTAGCCTCATCCTCTTCCTGCCTCTTTCTCTCAGTAATGTCCCTGGCAATTACCTGCACACCCCCTTCTTCACCGTAAGGGGGGGCAACCGCCACCTCCACCTCGATAACGGACCCATCCCCACGGATGAATTTTCCCTCTATGAAATCTACCGGCTCTTCCAGGTCTTCGATTTTTTCCCGTCTTCTCTCCACAATCTCCCTGTACCCGGGGTGTACGAAATCAAATATCTTTCGCCCTATTAGTTCTTCGCAGCTGGTTAAACCAAGGAGTTTCAACCCGGCCCTGTTCACATTGATGAACTTTCCCCCTCGATAATAGAATGTGGCATTGGGAGAAAGCTCGAAGAGACACCTGTAAGTCCTCTCCGATTCCGAAAGGCTTCTTTCTGCCCCGGCGAGTTTATTGGAAAAGAGCAGGATCAACCCTCCCAGGAACAGGGCAAGGACGATGAGAAGGAAGGTGATCTTGAGGAAGAGAGAGTTGAGATATCCCAATTCTTCCGTTATATCGTAATAGATCTCGAAGACTTCCGTCACTCTCCCCTTCGATAGAATGGGAATGTAGGTTTCCACAACATCCCTTCTGATAACCCTGTTTTCCAAAGTTTCCTGGTTTTTCTTAACCAGCTTTGTGAAGGGCTCCCCTTTTGCAACTACCTGGTGAAAAT
>CAYSOQ010000382.1:0-1775 GCA_964432685.1 uncultured bacterium | reverse complement strand
GATACCAAGAATCCTATGGGGGGAACCATGCGGAGGTGAACGCCCTGGAAATGGCCGGAGGCGAGGCGAAAGGGGCAGACCTCTATGTAACCCTGGAACCTTGCTCCCACAAGGGGAAAACGGGTCCTTGTGCGGACAGGATCATTTCTGCTGGAATCCGGAGAGTAATCATTCCCGGAGTAGACCCGAATCCAAAGGTGAGAGGGAAAGGCATAAAGAGGTTGAGGGAGAAGGGGGTTGAAGTTGTACCCGGTATCTGTTCGAAAGAAGCAAGATCTTTAAATGAACCTTTCTTCCATTTTATGGAGAAAGGCATTCCTTACGTTTCACTTAAGATGGCAATAAGCGTAGACGGGTTTTTAGCGGACCTTGAAGGACGGTCGAAATGGATCACCTCCAGGATATCCAGACGACATGCCCACCGGATAAGGGCAAGACATGATGCCATCCTCGTGGGTACACAGACTCTTCTTTTAGACGACCCTGCATTGAATGTACGCCTCAGGGGTAATTACCGGCAACCAAGGAAAGTAGTCATCGACCCGAGATGTGAGGTGAAACCTGAGATGAAGATTTTCAATGAGGGGAGGGAAGACGTTGTTATTTTCAGGACAAATGTGGGAGAAAATGCAGTCAGGCGAGGCGAAACTCTTTCTATGGAGCACCCTGTCGAATCAATCGAGGTGAAGGGTGAATCTATTCCCGTAAAGTTTATTCTTGATACACTGGGAAAGAGGGGGATAACTTCAGTCCTGGTGGAGGGTGGTGCGGGAACCTTCGCCCGGTTCATAGAATCCGGCTTTGTTAACAAGCTGTTCATATTCGTGGGGGGAACATTTCTGGGAAAGGGTCTATCCCCTCTAGGCCAGGTAGAGGGCCTTTCCCTAGAAAAACCCTTACCCCTTACAGTGAAGAGGGTGAAAAAGATAGGGGATGACCTATTGATGGAAGCAGTTCCCCGCGTAGAGGGACATTAGATGTTTACGGGGATAGTGGAGCATATTGGGCGAATAACCCGTCTAACAGGTGGGTCGCAGGGGAAAAGAGGGCGTATCGTATCCCCACTTGGGTCCTCCTGCCTGGAGATTGGAGAGAGTGTATCGGTGAACGGTGTCTGTCTTACAGTCCTGTCCACCGGTAAGGACTGGTTTGATGTGGAGGTGGCCGGAGAGACCCTCGAGAGGAGTAACTATCGTGATATCCGGATGGGGGATGCTGTGAACCTTGAGAGATCCTTGAAAGTTGGTGATCCTCTGGGAGGTCACATCGTTTATGGCCACGTAGATGGAACTGTAAATTTCAAGGGAAAAAAGCAACATGGTGGCTCCCTTGTCTTTGAAATGGGTGCAGATGATAATATAATTAAATATGTTGTCTTTAAAGGTTCCGTTGCGGTGAACGGTGTGAGTCTTACTGTGAGCGAAGTTGGGAATGGCGTTTTTTCCGTTACCCTGCTTCCCTTCACTCTTGAGAAAACGAATTTGAAATATGCGCGCCCTGGAGCCCGTTTGAATATCGAGGTTGATATCATCGGGAAATATGTGGAAAAATTCCTGGAGAAAAAGGGAAAGGGAGACACCCTTGACCTGTTGAAACGGTCGGGGTTCATAGAGGAGGGATGAAAAATGCCCGTGTGTACCACGGAAGAAGCTATAGAAGAGATAAAGAAAGGCAATATGGTAATCATCGTTGACGATGAGGATCGGGAAAATGAGGGTGACCTCATGGTTGCCGCAGAGAAGGTGACCCCCGAAGCGATCAACTTCATGGCGAGG
>CAYSOQ010000381.1:0-1778 GCA_964432685.1 uncultured bacterium | reverse complement strand
ACTGATAGCATTCATACTTTTCAAAATCTTCAAGGATAATTTAAACCGCTTTGCGATCTCATAGAGAGAATCCCCTTCCTGGATAGTATAGTACTTTTTTCCTCCCTGGACCTTGTAACTGTAGACCTTCCGACTCTTACCCGCTATCCTGCCACTTAAGACACGGATCACCAGTTTCTGACCAGGCCTTATGATGTTGCCATTCAAACCGTTCATTCTCTTCAACCTGGAGATCGGTACATGGAACCGCATGGAGATCGTGTCGTTCCCCTTCACCCTGTGAAGAACTAACTTAACCTGCCCTTCCTCGATAATGTTAGCCAGTTTATCCGATACCGCATCGCGGGGATTCTACCTACCCCTGCACGCTGTCAAGAGGGCAGCTCCTGCTCGAGATATACTCCTCCTTCCCTCACGTAATACTCTTTCGGAGCATTCCCAACATTTATTAAGGTTTTCAGGATGAATTCTCTCGATGTGTCGTCTACCCTTATGGCCAGGCCGCAGTCGGATGTGAGGGATCTTGGGACAGGAATCAGCCTCAAGACTACCCCATGCCCCTTGAGGATCTTCTCTGCCAGCATTACTTCATGTGTCCCTTGAAATATGAGGATACCTTCCACAGGATTTTCTCCAGGCCCCCTCCCCCATTTACCGGACACAAGGATATCACAAATGTAGTATAATCACACAAAACCGGGAGGGGCCCAGTGTTGCGGGGACACTTAATCCTGATTTTCGCCATCAGTCTCATTGCATTCGCAGTCAATATCCCCTTGGGCTACCTGCGAATTGGAGTAAAGAAATTTTCTCCCCTCTGGTTTCTATATATCCACTTGTCAATTCCACTTATTGCATACCTTCGCATCAGTAACAGGGTGAATCTCCTCACAATTCCCTTTTTCATCACCTCCGCCGTAGCAGGTCAGGTAGTGGGGGGAAAGATGGGAAGGAACAGGGCGGCCGAAGGCGATGAGAACTGAGAAAATAGGCACCACCCTCGAGGCTCTTCTCGAAACCCTGGGCCTGGCCGATGTGAAAAGATCCGCACTCATATTTTCCAGGTGGGCAGATATCGCAGGGGATGCTCTTGAGAAAACGGTTGAACCGGAACAGTTTCGAAAGGGAGTCCTCCATCTTTCCGTATCCAACCACGCTTGGGCTCAGGAACTCCATTTCCTGAAACCTACGTTTATTGAGAAAATCAATTCCATGCTCGGGGAAAATATCGTCACAGATATCCGCTTCAGGGTCAAAGGAAGGTAAATCCCCGGCCTGAGACACAAAGGGATATGCCCTGATAAAACGAATCCAGCTTATTTTTCATCCATCCCCATGAACATTTTCCTCATCTCCCGGGAATAACAGCCAACCCTCTCGTAGATGATAAGCGGGGGCAGGATTCGTACCTCCTTCTGGGCCCCCAGAGTCCCCTTGAGAAGAACAAGTTCCGCCTCAGAGTGTTGAAAGGAGTGGACGTACTTTGCCTTGACCACCTTCAACCCTTTCTTCTGGAAAATAGAAATCAGATCGTGTACCCTCTTCGCCGTGTATACGATGAAAAAAACACCTCTTCTTGAAAGAACAGTGGAGATAATTTCCCCGAGAGATGGGATATCCAGATAAAACTCGCTTTTCGCATTTCTCTTTTCCTCGTCGGGGCTTATCCTCCCTGCCATGACAGCACGGAAGGGGGGATTGGATATAAAGGAGTCGATAGACCTCGAGTATTTTTCCGCAGCCTCTCGAAGGTCCCCACGGACGATTTCCACAATTTC
>CAYSOQ010000380.1:0-1797 GCA_964432685.1 uncultured bacterium | reverse complement strand
TCGTAAATGTCCTTGTTCTTCAGCTGCTGTGTATGGGCCAGGACACAGACCTCGCGGAACATGGCATTCGTGTTCTCCACATACTCGTCCTGGTTCCGGGCGATAACCGTCCTCCACCCTCCCCTGGCGATGTCCGAATATCCCACATGGTATCCGATCCCACCCCGGCTGAAGAAGAAGGTAACCCGGAAAGGGCGCCTGGGGGGAAGGTCTGCTGTAAACTTGCCGGGAAGCTGGTCCAGATAGGCAGGGTCCAGCCGGAAGGCAAGGGCATGTTTTTCCGGCACGAAAAAGTTTGTTTTCAGGATATTCCGGATGAAGGTTATACAGGTCTTGAAAACCTCCCTGCGGAAGTCTGTTATGTTCTTGTGCCCTGTGTTGAACTCCTTCACCTGGGATACAGTTTTTTCGAGCAGTTTTTTGAAGGAGTCGCCATCCGGAGTTTTACCTGGATCGAAGCGCTCCCGGAAAAGCCCGATCAACTCCAGGCAGACATCCGGGTGTGAGTGAAAAGCCCTCATCACATCGTCCAGCCCGTGTCCTTCCGGTAGGTTGTGGGCCATTGTGGTATGGCAGAAGGCTATGAAGGCATTTACCAGCGATGCGTCCTCGCCGCTCATGAACCCCTCTCCTACGAATGAGGTGTAGGTCAGCCTGTCCGTGGCAAGAACCTGGGTGTTGTAGAGCTCACGTTTCAGCGATTCGAAAAGTGGCGTGTTCCTCTCCACCAATCCTCCCGACCGGGGGGCTCCGTAGAAACTGCCGAGAAAATAGGGATGGACTCCTCCCCTGATAATCAGGCAGTAGAATCGCTTGATCCCTACATCGAGGCGGCTCAAAACCTCCATCACCTGCACGAGAAAATCTATCTGCGGAGGGTTTGCAACAGCAAAAATAAGGCGCGATTCACCGTGGCCCTTAAGTGTTACGGGGTTCTCCGCATCGAAATAAAGACCGCCCCCCGTACGCCCCAGGTATAAGAGTCTCAGTGTCCGTGCTATCCGTTTGACGGGAGACATCTTTATATACCAGGGGTCACCCGAGCAGAGCAGATCCAGCACATTACTTATGTCCCGGGTCTTGAAATCGGGGTATTCCAGACGGGTTTCATCGAGGATGGAACTGGCAATAGACGGCGGAATCGATTTGATCTTCTGCTTCTTGATTTTACCAGGGGGCTGCCTTCGGGTCTCGAAGCGGAAGACCTCCACCTCCTTCTCCGCCCCCGGGGGAGGGACGCGGGACCTCGTCATCTCTGCATAAGAGATGGCCCGCTCGGGAAAGTGGCTCAGGGTGTCGTGGACCGACCCGGGAGAATTGATCCGGACTGTAACCACCGTTTCGTCCTGGTCCAGGAGAACCACCTCTCGATTTGTTGGTAATTCCTCAAGGTAGTGTGCAAGGCGTAAAAAAGCTCCCGGTATCTCCTTCATGGAAAAGAGGAAGTAGTCAGGCATGTTGTCGAACAACCAGTGGAGGTTTTTTAATGCCTTCTTGTCTTCCCTTTCGAGCAGCCGTTCGATTTCCTTTCGTTTCAGCGTTTTCATCTACGCTCCAGGATGCTTTCTCCTCCGGGCAAAGAAACAGCCTTACTATCTATTTTTACCAGCTTTAATGCGAGGATTCCAGCAAACATAGAGTTGGGGTCAGTTCCCATATCCTCAGGTTTTTCCTGGTGCCTGCGTGAAAAGCTTAATAAATGGGAACTGACCCTATTGTCCCCCGAAACTTTAAATCTCCGGCAATTATCATATTTATGAGGCACAACAATGGATTCTAGCTTTTATAGAGTATACC
>CAYSOQ010000379.1:0-1807 GCA_964432685.1 uncultured bacterium | reverse complement strand
CAGTGGTGCACAGAGAAGAAGTCTCGAGAAGATCGATGACCTTTCACCTGAGGAAAAAGGGCCCCTCTACCTCGTGGGAGGAACCGTACGGGATATCCTTTTAGACAGAGAAGTTTGCGATTTTGACATCGTAGGGAAGGGAGAGATGGAAGGTCTTGCTCTCTCATTCGCCCGTGTGTCAGGGGGAACCGTCGTGAGAACTGGTGAGCGCTTCGGTGCCTTCAGGGTGGTGGATCGGGCCGGGACTTTTGACTTCTGTAATATGAGGGGAAACGAGATCGAAGGGGATCTC
Source organism: uncultured bacterium (assembly GCA_964432685.1). GTDB lineage: Bacteria > Desulfobacterota > Deferrimicrobia > J040 > J040 > CAYSOQ01. The sequence continues at coordinate 1,515 of CAYSOQ010000379.1, read as the reverse complement.
AAAAATAGGGATATTTCCATTAACAGTATGGCAGTAACCCTCCGTGTCTTCCTCGAAGATGGTGAGGTTGAAAAGGAGGTTATCGATCCCACGGGAGGGATGGATGACCTGAATAATGGAATCATAAGGCCCATTGCGGCAGAAAACATGAGGGCCGATCCAATAAGGCTCTTCCGAATCTTCCGCTTCGCCTCTCAGCTGGGATTTGCCGTTGAAAGTGACACTTTGAAGTTGGTGGCCAATAATGCCTGGTCAGTCAAGGATATCTCAGGGGAGAGGGTCAGGGAGGAAACTTTTGGCACGATCAAGGGTTCTGCTTTTCTACGGATGAGGGGGGCGGAAACCTTCTACGGGCTCCTCTTCGCGTTCAGCCGGTTGGAGGGGGATCCAAAACAGGCCCTGGAGAGGGTTCATGGGCTAGCGAAAGCCTCCAGGTGGGAGGATATCATTCCATTCGGGGATACCCTTTCAGTTCCAATATCTGGTGGAAGAACCCACATGGATCTCCTCTATTTCCTTTCCATATTCCTACCTTTACCGGACATGAAGAGGGTGGGGTGGCTGTCCGCCAGATTCCGCCTTTCAAGGAAAGAAAAACACATTATATCAAGGGTTTATGCCTCGTTTTCCGAGGGTTTAAGTCTCTCTAAAGGTTCCTGTCCTGTAACTCCTGCATCACTTTACCGCTCAGGCCCCCTAACTCCTAACATTCTTCTGCTTGCAGGGGGGGCGGGACCCTTGCGGGGGAAAAGAAGGGTAGTAATAAATGCATTAAAATATTATTCTAGGATGGATAAGGTTATAAATAGAGGAGAGTATCCCTGGTCTGTACCCGAGATTGTATCCTTGCTCTCGAAGTTGGGGGTGAGGGAACGAGGAGAGTTCCTCGAGTGTTTGAAAATCGAGACAGTGGCGGGAAGGATTGAAAACACTGACCAGGCAGTTAAATGGGTGTTGAGGCAGATCGGGAATGGAATATAAAATGAAGAAAAAGGTCCTCGTGGTAAACGGTGACGGTTTCATTCGGGATGCCCTTGCTGAGATCGTTGAAAAGACGGGATATACAACATCCCTGGCATCTACGGGTGATGAAGCCATGAAGATTGTGATCAATTCCCCCGTGGACTTAGTGCTGTCTGCAGGGACTCTCCGCGATATTCCCTCAGTTGAGCTGAAAAAGAGAATCCTAAAGCGGTCTCCGGAAACCACAGTTATCATCCTGAACAATTTTTCCGTGATCAAAAGCTCAGATGATGTCCTCCGGTTCGGTGTCTCCGATTACATAATAGACCAGGCTGAACTCACAGAATTTCTCGTCCACTCGGTAAAAGGGAGGGAAACGTCCCTTTCCCTGCCTGTGACGGATGACGAGCTGAAGCAATGCCTGATATCTACCATAGATATCCTGATAGGCCTGCTGGAGGTAAATGACCCATTTTTCGGGGGGAACTCCCACATTACCATGGAATACTCCAAGGCTGTGGCGGAAGAGATGGGCCTCACCAGGGATATGAT
>CAYSOQ010000378.1:0-1814 GCA_964432685.1 uncultured bacterium | reverse complement strand
CCTGTCTCCAACTCTCTCGATTGAATGCTCCGCGAAGCGGGTCCTCACGGTTTTCAGGATCATGAGGAACATGATTGAAAGCGTTATTAGTTCTATGAAGAGAATTGCCGTGGAAAGCCTGCTCCTCCGTATTTCCCTCATGAACTTCTCTCCTGGATGCACTTAATCAACTGCCCCTACTCCCCATATCTTTAAACATACCTATATGCAAAATACTTTCTGCCCTAATTCATATATCGGCAATTGACACCCCATTATTGAGGGAAATATCCTTGATATTCCTTAAATATTCCATAAAATATTTACTTGATCAAGATTTCGAATAAAAGGCGGGAAACTCCATCTAAATTTGAGAACCATCCAAAGTAAAGTGCTTTTAGAAACCCCATTTTATTTCCAACTGCGGGAATCAGAAAAATGGATGTAGTAATCAGGTGTAGGAAGAAGATTACCGAGAGTGAAAAAAGGTATCCATTCTTCTTGAGGTCTTCCTGACCTTTCATCAAAGAGTCTCCCGTGAAAGCGAGCATGAGGGTCATATGAAAGCCGAAGAGGAAAAAGTAGCTTCTTTCGGCATAAGGGATCTTCCCACGGATAATAATGAGTGAAAGGAGAAGGATGGTGAGAAGTATGGGTGAAAAATAATAAGGCGCCAGGTCGATCAGCCAGTTGGATTCACTCACTACCACCCTCCCCCCCTTTCCGGATGTAATATGGAATCCCTTAATCTTTTTCATGAAGACTTTTGCTATAACGAGGTGTGATAATTCATGATTCCAAATATAATATCCCTCCGTTTTCCTCAATATGTGAAGGAGCATGTAGGTGGTAGTCCCCAGGATGAAGAGCAACAGGTAGTGATAATCCACACTTTTAATGAGATATCCGTAAGGGAAAGAGACAAGGAGGAGTACATTTAAGGGAATAATCAGGATTCCCAGGCATAATTTCATGGATTTCATTTTATATCCCTATTTAATTTCAATCTATCAAAAGACAATTTAATAGAATATATATTGTAAATCAAGGGGTTTTATGGTTTACATTTATATAATATTGTGTTATTTTAAATAAAAAAACGTTTTGTTCGGAGGATATATGGACTTAAAAAGCCTGCCGAATATATTAAAGACCCGGGATATCGCCTTTCTTATAGATATGAGTCCTGATACGGTTAATGACATGGCCAGAAAGGGGATCATAAAGGGTTATAAGAGCGGAAATCAGTGGCGTTTCCGCAAAAAAGATGTGGAAAGATTCCTGAGAAAAACTGAAGGGAGAGAGAAGTCAGGGGCAGGTTGAACAGTTTGTATGTTTGCATCCCCCGCAGTTCCCACTCTGGGTGTTTCCCTTTTTCCCGACGGTACTGAAAGTGGACATGAGTTTCTCGAAATCTCTTCCCTTACACCCCTTGCATTTCACACCGTCCAGAGTCCCGAGGACAATGTATTCATCCACTATTTGACACTTGCAGCACTTAAGTTCAAATATGGGCATGGGACCTCTCTCGTGTTTTATTATGCCATTACCGGTTAATATTATACATTAATCAGGGAAAATATATCATTATTGATTTGATAGAAAAACCGGCATATGCTACCATGATAATTCTTTCGAGTGCCCCCGTAGCTCAGGTGGATAGAGCAGTGGTTTCCTAAACCGCGTGCCGGGAGTTCGAGTCTCTCCGGGGGCACCATCTTAATCCTCAAAAGATAGAAGGGAAAAATGAGGATACGGTTTGATCTTTTCACTCCCGCGAAGGACTGAGAGTTCTGCTAAGAATGCACATTCGAGAATGTCTGCACCCATGTTTT
>CAYSOQ010000377.1:0-1816 GCA_964432685.1 uncultured bacterium | reverse complement strand
CGGACTTTCCATCTTCGGAAAGAAAAACGTAGCTTTGACTGCCCGAGGCATAATAGGTGTAAGTTTGGGAGAGGAGATTCGAGTCAAGGGGTTGATCACTCTTCCAGGGACTATAATCCCCTGGCGGTGGGTAAAAGGATGCCGGGTAATTACAGTGTCAGCATCTCCATCACCGAGCCGCGCGGAGCGGACCCTATAGGTGGCCGGATAGACTCAGCCGCTTTCACGATAGTTGAAGGCAAACGTTAAGCGGGTGAGAGCATGTGGTCTCCTAAACGGAGCCGGGCGATTCTGCTTGCGGTCATATCAGTATTCGTTTTTTATCTTGGTTATAACATAACCGAGAGGTTTCGGGAGGCGAAACAGCAACAGGAGAAAATCGAGGAAAAGCGGAAACAGGAGCAGGCCGGAGGGAGCAAAATCCCGAAATCCGGCCTTCCTTTTTTCAAAGAGTTCTCCTTTACCGAGTATAATGACGGTGGCCGGTATTTTACTCTGAGAGCTCGGAGCTTTAGAATAAGGAACAAAAAAGTGCGCTTCTTTCGCATCGCCATGTTCAAAGAGGCGGTTATGGAAGATGTGCATATCGAGTTCTTTAGGGATAAGGAGTGGGCCTCAACGATAAAAAGCCGGCAAGCGGTGATGGACCTCACCAGAATGGCTGCGACCTTCGTGGGAGATGTTAAAATCAAAGCCAGGGGAGGCAAATCCCTGGAGTGCGATAGGATGGCATGGTTCAGGAAAACGGGTGTCATAAAAGTTAACGGTTCCTTTGTTTATCGAGAGGGCCCCAGAGAGTTAAGAGGCAGCGGATTATATTCCGATAACTATCTTACGAAGGTGAATTTAATTAATAGCAAGAGAAATTGAAGCTATAAAGACGCAGATTCAGCAGTCTCATCCCGGATCGGATTCCCCCATGAATACTCCCCTGGTGGTCATCCCGACATATAACGAAAAGGATAATATAACGCCCCTGGTAGAGGAACTGTTGTCCATAGAAGCAGAGTTGAGAGTACTGATAGTGGACGATAATTCCCCCGATGGCACAGGAGAACTCGTCCGGGAACTGAGCGATAGGGAGAGCAGGGTTCATGCCTTGCATCGGCCATACAAAATGGGCCTGGGGAGCGCTTACGTGCAGGCATTCAGGAAAGCACTGTCCATGGAAGGGATTTCTCATGTATGCACCATGGATGCCGATTTTTCCCACGACCCGTCACATCTGCCCGCTCTCCTGAAAGCCTCCGAGGAGAGCGACGTTGTGGTCGGTTCAAGGTATCTCGATGGTATAAGCGTGGTCAACTGGCCCCTCCTGCGCATTCTTCTCAGCTACACTGCCAACGCATACGCCAGGTTGGTTACCGGCATACCACTAACGGACTTCACCAGCGGTTACTGCTGCTATCGGAAGAAGGTCATCGAAGCGCTGGACCTGGATGCTATTAAGTCTGAAGGCTATGCTTTCCTCATGGAGATAAAATACAAGGCCTGGGTTAATGGGTTCAGCTTCTCCGATGTCCCCATCGTTTTTCATGAGCGACGCAACGGCTCTTCCAAAATTTCAAAACACATCATACTCGAAGCAGCTCTATTGGCCTGGAAGTTGAGATTAGGCAAGATATTAATAACGGCCGAAGAGAAAGGAGCCGCTGTTGACAAACCAGGATGCCTCAACTAATATTTGATAAGGTCTATACGAGCGCTGTACCGTTGAAACAATTCTCTTGCTGGAAATCGCCTGAAGATGCAATCGGGATATTTTGATGACGAAAACCAATTTTAAATGGAAGCTCTGGTGCTTCCGGAGGATTGG
>CAYSOQ010000376.1:0-1827 GCA_964432685.1 uncultured bacterium | reverse complement strand
TGTGGTGATCGCCGTAGATGTAAACCATTTCCTCTTCGAAGGGGATCTCCCCGATGCGGGAAGTGACGGAAAAGGGAGGAGGGGGAGGAAAAAAACTCGAAAATTTCGCATATCCCGTCGCAGGTTGGTAGATATGGATAGGATCTCTGCATCCCTCCTGAGGAGGTTCAAGGGGGTGGACATGACTATCCTGGAATCGGTCCGGAAGTGGAAAGAACGCTTCAAAGGTCCCAATATAGTTGAGATAATGTTGAATTCGGCACATATCAAGGGGTATTATATTTCGAAGTATATGCTTGAGCTCAACACGCCTGAAGTGGTTATCGCTCCACGTGTGGGGAAGATCAAGCTCCTTGAATTTCACCGGGCATCCGAAGCTATCGAGGCAGGTTATATGTCAACCATGGAAATGGAGGATGAAATATTCGCGGCCACAGGAATAACGAAAAAGAGAGGGAAAAAGAGAAGAAGGAGAAGGGATGACTCCAGCCCGTGAATAATTGAGAGGGCTCTGTGGAAAGAACCTGGAACCTAAGCAGTCCTCCTGATCTTATCCTTGATCCTGATTATCTGCTCCTGGTGAAGTTGCTCGTGGTGGATGCCAACGGAAAACCATTCATACATGTTAATCTCTCCAACGAAGGGGTGCTCCATAGTTCTACTCGAGGGATCTACCCTGGAGAGCTGCTCGAGTGTTTCCCGGGTCGACTTCCGAATTTTCTCAAGATCCTTCAGAGCCTCCTGGGCCCTGACATTTTCCGAAGGGGTGACTACTTTTGGGCAGACCATTTTCTCATCCGGGAGCTTTGGTTCACTGAAATCAATGGATGTCTCATCCTCAGGGTAGGGGGGGAGGGGTTCCTCAGACTTTTTCATGAGAACCTTGACCACCTTTACCGAACCGAGTTCAGCCAGTTCGATGTGCTTCAAGATATGTGCGATAGACCAGGGGTCTGCTTCCCTGTTTTCCAGTTCCTCGGGGGACAAATCTGATATTATTTCCATGGTTTTTTCCCGGGTCTTCTCCAGGGTGTCATAAAGTTCCTGCAATTTAGGTTTCATGTTTTCCCTCCTTTGGACTTCGATACGTAGGATCATGAAATGTCATTTTATTAGTTAGATATAATTGGAGAGTCCGGGATTCACACTCTTCTCAAGGGAGAAGTTTTGCAGACACGTCTTCAACTGTTAACCCTTTGATAAACACCCTCTTCTTTCTTCCCCTCTTGCCTCTGAAGATCTCGATATCTCCCTTTGGGACTTTCAGCGTTTTTCCGAGAAAGGCAATTAGTTCACTGTTGGCCTTGTTATCCACAGGAGGGGATTTCAACCTTATTCTTAGATAATCTCCGATCCTTCCCGATACAGTACTATTCGAACTTCTAGTCTGAACCTGCACGTTAAGTATGACTCCATCCATTCTTCCTTCTACAAACACGGGACGCTCACATGAAATACATAGAGAATTTGAAAAGGGTGGGTACCAGGAACTGGCGGAGGAAGATGATGAGAAGAATGACTACCATGGGGGAGAAATCGATCCCTCCAAAAAAGAGGGGCAGTTTCCGCCGCAACCAGTCCAGGACGGGATCGGTGATCATATAAAGGGTTCTTACAATGGGGTTATAGGGGTCCGGGTTCACCCAGGAGAGTAGAGCTCTAATGATGATTACCCACATGTAGATAGAAAGGACTATATCGAGCACTTTTGCCAGGGCGTTAAGAAAATAACCAATAACGAACATTGACTTTACCTCAGTGGATTGATTTTGTCTTTCGATATGCTGCGTCAATAGCTTCTATGATGATTCCCCGGAAGCCACGCTT
>CAYSOQ010000375.1:0-1838 GCA_964432685.1 uncultured bacterium | reverse complement strand
GCAAACGAGAATGAGAGTGAAGAGAGCGCTGTGCACGCCATGCTCCCAATATCCCTGAATGCATTGACAGGAAGAGGTGTCCATCTCGTAACGGTAAACTATTATCTTGCTAAAAGGGACGCGGAATGGATGAGACCCATTTACGAGTTTCTCGGGTTAACAGTGGGGACGATTGTCCATGATATGGACGACCTGGACAGGAACCGGGCATACGAAGCGGACGTAACGTACGGAACGAATAACGAGTTCGGATTCGATTACCTGAGGGACAACATGAAGTACGAACTCGAAGAGATGGCCCAGAAGGACCATTATTTCTCTATTGTTGATGAAGTGGACTCTATCCTCATCGACGAGGCGAGGACTCCCCTCATCATATCAGGGCCTTCGGAAGAATCCACCGACAAGTATTACAGGGTGAACTCGTCGATTCCCAGGCTGAAGAAAGAAAGGGATTACACGATCGATGAAAAGGCGAAGAGCGTCGTCCTGACAGAGGATGGGATTCCCCTTGTGGAGAAGCTTCTCAGTGTCGACAATCTCTACGATCCGAAGAACATAGAGTGGGTACATGCGGTCAACCAGGCCCTCAAGGCCCATACCCTATTCAAGAGGGATGTGGATTACATGGTTAACGAGGGGGAAGTGATCATCGTAGACGAGTTTACCGGGAGGCTCATGCCCGGGAGAAGGTACAGCGATGGCCTCCACCAGGCCCTGGAGGCGAAGGAAGGGGTGAAGATAGAGAGTGAAAACCAGACTCTGGCAACCATCACCTTTCAGAATTACTTCCGCATGTACGACAAACTCGCAGGGATGACGGGGACAGCGGATACGGAAGCAGTTGAGTTCAAGGAGATCTACAACCTGGAAGTTGTCATTGTCCCCACGAACAAACCGATGATAAGGGAAGATTTTCCAGACGTAGTATATAGAACTGAGAGGGAGAAATTCGATGCCCTTGTGGAAGAGATCAAGGAATTGTACCGGGAGGGGAGTCCATCCCTTGTGGGAACAATCTCCATCGAAAAATCAGAGCAACTCAGCAAAAGGCTGAAACGGGAAGGGATTTCCCACAATGTCCTCAACGCGAAACATCATGAGAAAGAAGCTGAGATCATCGCAGAGGCGGGGCAGCTGCAAAAGGTAACTATTGCCACTAACATGGCGGGCCGGGGGGTCGATATCGTACTCGGCCCTGGAGTGGTCGAGAAGGGTGGACTGAGAATCCTTGGAACCGAGCGCCACGAGAGCAGGCGGATCGATAATCAGCTGAGGGGCCGGTCAGGACGCCAGGGCGATGCGGGTGCCAGCCGTTTCTACCTATGCCTCGAGGATGACCTCCTCCGTATCTTCGGTGCAGAGAAGGTTGCCACACTGATGGAAAAACTCGGTATGGAAGAGGGGCAGCCCATCGAGCACAATATGGTGACGAAGGCGATCGAAAATGCCCAGAGGAAAGTGGAGTCTCATAATTTCGAGATAAGAAAGCATCTATTAGAATATGACGATGTGATGAACAAGCAGAGGAGTGTAATCTACGATCTCCGAAAAGAAGTGATGGAAGGGGAGGAGCTCAAGGAGATTATTCAGGAAATGTCTGAAGACCTGGTGGATGACATGGTGGATGTGTACACAGATGAGAAAGTCTACCCTGAGGAATGGGATCTCAAGGGGCTTTCCGACTACTTTTTCTCCATATTCGGGGTATCCACGGAGATTGGCGGGGAAGATTGGGAACAGCTGACGAGGGGGGAGGTCGGGGACAGGCTCCGGGGCCTTGCGGGGGGGGCATAGCAGGGGGGGGAGACGACCTGCGGGGCCCGGGGTGTGTGGTG
>CAYSOQ010000374.1:0-1846 GCA_964432685.1 uncultured bacterium | reverse complement strand
TATTTACCTATTATGCACAAAGAAAAGACATCATGTCTATAATTATGAAGAATCTTTTGTTTAACATGGAATAATGGCGAATTAAGATATTTATCCTCTTATTACCGTAGAAAGCCATAGGGAACTTGTCAACCAGTAAAAGCCATAATATAATTCGCTTTATGGATAGCATTACTTGATAGTGAAACACTGTTTTTCAGATACTTTATTTTAAGGAAACCGGGGAGGAATTGATGAAACAGATTCTGGGAATAGTGATGAGTGTTCTTTTCGTACTCTCTTTTCTCTTTGTGCCTTTCTCATCTGCCGGAGAGCCATACGCCCCCGTCCATAAGTTTAAGGATAAGGAATTCAAGGGTGCCTTCGGCATGACTTTAAAAGAAGCGAAAGAGATGGAACTCTGGCCCCCGGTGAAGGAGGGGGACGTACCTGACAAGATCGCCATAGCGGCACCACCCTACCCGAATGCTGAAATTGTCAGTATAACCGGCCCCCATAAAACTCGAGAGAATGGTAAATTCGTATACATGGGCCTTTCATCGATCGAACTCGTAACTACCGATACCTTTGACAAGGTAGTTTCCTTTTACAGGGAGAAATTAAAGGGCTGGAAAATCAAGAAATATCAAAATTCCCAATATTTCGCAAAGTCTGGAAAAGTGGAGATTAACTCAAAGGCTATGAAGGTCCCCCACGTGGGAATATCGAAAATCGAGGGTCTCATGAACAAGAGTAAGTACACCGCTCTCGTACCTGGGACAAAATCGGTAATTGCTGTCTATTTCGAGCAGAAGAAATAGTTAATCCTGGTGTTTATAGGAAAGGTTTTCAAGGAGGGAATCGTGAAAAAAGTATCATTTATCAGCGTGGTTACACTTCTCATCTCTTTTTTCTGCCTATCTACTGTTTTTTCAGGGGAGCCATTCGCACCCCTCCACAAGTTCACGAAGAAGGATTTCAAGAGGACATTCGGGAATATGGGAATGCCCATCAAGGATGCGGAGATGGCGGGGATGTGGCCTCCCGTAAAAGCGGGGGACGTGCCGGACAGGGATGCGATTGCTGCCCCCCCATACCCGGGTGCTGTGATTGTCGACGTCAACGAGCCCTTCATGCGCGACAGCCAGGGGAAAAAGATGGGCCTTTCCACAATTGAGCTATTGTCTTCCGACCCCTATGAGAAGATTGCTTCCTTTTACAAAGAGAAGCTCAAAGGGTGGAATGAAAAGAAGTTCCAGTATTCCCGCTACTTTGCCCAATCGGGGGAAGTGGAAAATGGTGCCCGGAATATGAAGGTTCCCCACGTGGGGGTGAAGAGTCTCGAGGGCATTCTCAACCATGGGAAATACACCGATTTGGAATCAGATGCGAAGACGATTATAGAGGTGTTTTTCAAGAGGAAAAAGTAAAACCACCGTTCAACAGGGTCAGTTCCCATATCCTCATATATATCAGATTGAGAGGATATACAAATAACCTGAGGAAATGGGAACTGACCCCCATACCCTTTTACTTATACCCAATGTAGCGCTCTGTGCGGATCGATTCTTCGGGAACCCTCAACTCATCGTGAAGAATGGAGTGCAGAGTGTCCACCAGAGAGGGGGGGCCGCTCAAGTAAAAGACCCTATTACCGTAATCCGGAATCTCTTCCCGTATCATCTTCCCGTCGATATGCCCGCTCCTTCCCTTCCACTCCCAGTGCACTGCCTCTTTCGAGGTGAGCGTATGAATGACTTTCATCCTTTTTTTTCCCCCTTCCATTTCCCGCAGGTCCTGATAAAAAGCGATGTCTTCCTCTGTTCTGTTGCTGTAGAGAAGGACGATATCGTCATCCGAGCCTGTG
>CAYSOQ010000373.1:0-1855 GCA_964432685.1 uncultured bacterium | reverse complement strand
ATCTTTATCACTTTGGCAAAGAGGGTTCAGAGCCCGGTGAATTCGATGGTCCCACGGGAGTGGCAGTTGACCGTTTTGGCCTCATCTATGTGGCTGACAGGGGAAACTCGAGAGTACAGGTATTTACTTCCCGGGGGGTATTTTTATACGGGATTCCCACGGGAGGAAGCCCCCGTGATATTGATATCGATGTTCAGAGAAACCTATACGTCCTCATCCCGGCTAAGAGGCAAATCTTCCAATATACGGCCCTTGGTGACCTGAAAGCGAAGATTACCTGCAGGATAAACGGGAGGGACTATCTTGGAGATGCCCGTGGAATAAGTGTGGATGTAAGGGGAGATATCTTTATCACGGAGGGGGATGACCACAGTATCAAGAAAGTGGATGTGAAAAGCAGGGTTCTAGCGACATTTGGATCAGAAGGGGAAGGGAGGGGGCAGTTCCAGTCTCCCTCGGGGCTGGTATCAGGCCCTGGGGGGAAAATAATGGTTGCTGATCTGGGAAATAAGCGGATCCAAATCCTTAATGTATTGGGAAACAAGAAGACTGTGCTTTCCCCGGAGCTCACATCTCCCCCCACAGTTGATTTTGATTCATCCTTTCAGGCGGAAAAAGGGATCGTTGACCTTTCATTCCGTAAAGGGACAGGGATCTATGCCCTTTCTGACGAAGAGAACCATATCATTCTCAAGGGGTCGGCCACAAAGGTGCTGGGCTCGCCTGGAAGCACACCCGGGAAATTCGACGAACCTGAGGCTATCTTTGCATCGAAAGATGGGAAGATCTACATTGCAGATACGGGGAATCATCGGCTCCAGGTCATTAATGCAGATGGTACTCCAGACTATCAGTTCGGGAAAAAAGGGGAGAAGACTGGACAGTTTAATAAACCATCTGGAGTGGCGGTAAACAGTAAAGGAACAATCTATGTTGCGGATACACGGAACCACAGAGTCCAGATTTTCAGTGATGATGGGATTTTTCTGAGTTCATTCGGGAGAAAAAGCAAGGGAAAGAAGGAAGAGGAAGTTGAAGATGGTACCTTCCGTTTTCCCCGGGGGGTTGCAGTCGATTCTAAAGACCATGTCTTCGTTCTCGATTCTGGGAATAGTCGTGTTCAGGTTTTCGATGAAAATGGAGAATTTCTCTGGTCAATCGGGCAAAAGGGAAAGGGTGAAGGTCAATTTGAAGACCCGGTAGATATCAGTATGGATGAGCATGATTTCCTCTATGTGGCGGATCGAGGAAATTACCGTATCCAGATATTTCAAACTTCCGGTCTCCTCGTCCTCTCTTTTGGAGCCCCAGGGGAGGTTCCCGGATATTTCAAAAAACTTTCTTCCATAACGGCTCATAATAATAAAATCTTCGTCGCTGACCATGAAAAAGAGCAGATTCAGGTATTTAAATTCTATCCCAGGGGAAAGGCCAGGGGAGAACGCATATTTGTTACGAAAACTGCATATCCTCCTTACGGGTTTAAGGGAACAGCTGAAGAAAAAAAACGGGTTACCAGGGAGGCTGCAATAAGTAGAGCTGTGAAAGAGCTTGTGGTGAAGATGGGGCTATCAGAGGCGGAAGTTAGGAAATCCATGATTATGGAATCCGAGGAATATTTGAGGGGGGGGAAGCTGAAGTTGACTATCAGTATCCCGAAAACAGATCATAAGAAGGTGGAGCACAAAGCCGTATCGGAGAAAAAAGAAAAAGGGCCCCAGTATGAGCTGAAGTGATTCGTCCTGGAGATTTGATGGAGGTACTATGGTAGAGGGCTGGTCAAAATCTTCTATATTTTTTATTCTGTTTTTAATTGTACTTCTGGGAGGTTGTGTCGGTCTCGAGACTCGGGAAA
>CAYSOQ010000372.1:0-1863 GCA_964432685.1 uncultured bacterium | reverse complement strand
CCAGTTCCAGGTTCCGGCGGGATATAAAAAGAGATAAAAGACGTCCGATGTCTGACGAAAACCGGGAACGATAAATGTGAAATGGTTGTCCGACGTCCGACGAAGCAAAAGCATGAAAGGTTTTAATTCAGAATTCAGGATAAACCAGTTAAGTGAATAATCATGGCTGTTCAATGTTCAAAGTTCAAAGGAAAAATAGGATCTGTTTCTTGGAACTTTGATCTGTATTGCTGGTTTTCTTAGGAATTCAGAATCCGGAATTACCTTCAGACCAGTTCAGAGTTCAGAGTCTTTCTCGAAACTATAAACACGAAACCCGGAACTACCACTCTTCAGTTATGTTTCCCTTTCATCTTAAGGACGAAATCTATCTTCCCGGGCGAGTAACTCAGCACATCCAGTTTGAAAGAACCGAAATCCTTGAACACGACTCTCTCAGAAAAATCCTGGGTGCTTCCGTTGATCACAAGGTTGAGCTTCGCCACACCCCCCGCGTAACTCTTCTGTTTGATTGATGAGATCGTCTTGAAATCCCTCGAAAGAATCCTCTTCAGTATGGAAAGTTGTGAATAGTTTATCCCCCTGACAGATACGAGAAGAAATTCCTCCGATGAACCGAAGTTCTCTTCAAGCTTTTTTTCAAGGGTCTCAATTGCTTTTTTCGAAGCGATTTCGATCGACTTCCTGGACCCGGTAATGCTCTCAATGTGAGGGTAGGACCCTGCGGCAGATGCTGTAGCGATTATCTTTCCCGAGTCAGCCCGTACGGCATGTAAGGACACATTCGCACCGTAAGACTGAAGCCCTCCCGATTTAAGTGATCCTTTAAGGGCAATAGCCCTTCCAGTGATCAGTATCCCCGACCCGTACTGAAGCGCCATGGCCTCGGCCGCGCGGGAATCTCCTGCCAGGATCCCCTGTACCGCCCTGTCATGGTTGATGCTTTTTCGGACAAGCGCATCATCTACTACGAGGAAACGATTTTTTACAAGATCGTCCACTATCACACCCGTGCTGAAGGGAAAACTGTTGACCTGTCCCCCGATTTCTTCCACCATGATCACAGTTATGGAGGGGAACTCCTTCTTCTTCCTCGCCTTCGTTCTAGCAGAGAGAACCCCTTTCCCCTTGAGATAGTGAATCAACTTTTTCCTGTCTACTCCCGCTCTAACTGTAATGGTGAGAACTTTCCCCTTCATTACTTCGGCTATCACCTTCGTACTCGTAATGAAAGGGAAAGGCCCCTTCATGATTTCTCCCCGCTTGAGATCGTAGTCCCTTTCCTCCTCGGTTCCCTTCCTGAGGACGCTCTCAATGGCTTTCGAAACGGCACGGTTGAGGGCCCCTCTCGCGGCGAGTTTTGCCGCCCCTCTCCTGTTTCCTTCGATGACCACGGCAGTCCCCTTTTCCGTGAAAAAGAGGGGTCCTTTCCCGTAAGAAGAAACTGTAATGAACATAAAGGCTGAAAAGAAGAGCAGGATAAAAGAATATAGGTGGATGTGTGTCCCAATAATGTAAGGACTCTTTCCCCATATTTTAATACGGCATCGTTTCATACCTATTTGTCTCCACCAATTTTTTCTTGGAGTCACCTTTCTTGGATCCTTTAATAAGGGGCTCAGTTTGGACAATTTAACGTGAATTTCCAGCTTGTGCCACTTTTCCCTGCGCAAGAGGGCTGTACTGTCACTGTTACCGTATCGCTCGCGCCCGTAAGAGTGATGGGTACATCGACCCCTTTTTGGCTCGTATCTGTACAGTTCGTATCAAATAGGATACCCCCCCCGTACTCGAGGATCATCCTGTCCTTTTACCCATAGGTCTCCTAATGGAAAATGGCGTTTTCCCAACCAAACCCCACCT
>CAYSOQ010000371.1:0-1878 GCA_964432685.1 uncultured bacterium | reverse complement strand
CTGCTCGATATCCACTTCTTCAAAGGAAATCCCTTTTCCCGTTAAAAATTTCTTCGCGGCCCTGCAGTCGGGGCACCAGGTCGTAGTGTAGGCAATTATTTTTTTTGACATTTTACACCTCCTATCTTTCCTGGCCTGTCATGTATATTCCCGGAAATAAACAGCTTCGGGAACTCTGGTCTAACCTTTACAATGTGGTCTTCCCCTCCAGGGGAATCCCTCTTGAAGGTCCCTCTCTTTTCTCCCCCTTGTAATAAGATTCAATAATTCGTGCCACCTCTTCAGGCTCATCAGTCTGATGGAAGAGTGCCATATCCTTCTCTGAAATCGTCCCATCCCTTTGCATGGTATTATTCATCCACGCAAGAAGCCCCTCCCAGTAATCCGATCCTACCAACACCACGGGGATCTTCTCTATCTTTCCGGTCTGCATCAGGGTGAGAGCTTCAAAGAATTCATCGAGGGTCCCAAATCCCCCCGGCATGATTACGTAGGCAACTGCATACTTCACGAACATCACTTTTCTCGCGAAGAAATGTTTGAAATGGAGTTCCCTGTCCTGATAACGGTTGGCCTTCTGTTCGAGTGGAATTTCGATGTTGAGCCCTATGGAAAGGCCATTTCCTTTCAGGGCGCCCCTGTTCGCCGCCTCCATAATGCCGGGGCCACCCCCGGAGATAATTGAAAACCCTCTTTTTGAGAGGAGCATCGATATTCTCACTGCCTTTTTATAGTACTTGTCCTTCCTGCTCAGTCGGGCGCTTCCGAAAATTGATACAGCTGGGCCCACATCCCTCAGGGACTCAAAGCCCTCAACAAACTCACTCATGATCCTGAAAACTCTCCACGTCTCATTTCCCATAATTTCCCCTCTCATCCTTCTTCCCCTCTGCCTGATCTTAGAACCATCATATTCATTCCTCTATCCCTTCTTGAGAAATTCCAATATTTTACCGTTGAATTTATCCCAGCCCTCCGCAAAAAGCCGGTGAGGTGCACCCGGGAGTATGGTGAGGTGTGCCCGGGGAATGCCTTCCGCAAGGATGTGGGAATTCTGCGGGGGAATGAGCCTGTCCTCACCTCCCGTTATCACTAGGGTTTCCGCCTTGATCCTCAAAAGCTCCCTGAAAGACGAGTGGGATGATATCGCCGCAAGCTGAGACATGTATCCCTCCTGGTTTTGTGGCTTATTGAGTGCAAAGCGAATAAACCGGTCAATTTCCGGGTCTTCCCTCTGGATGAACTCCCCTGTGTAAAGGTAGGGGAGCATTTTCTTAAGAGACCCCTCCGGGTCTTCCTGGTTGAAGGAAACGAAGGCCTCCATCGCTTCCGCGGATGGCTTTATCGACTCCTCTCCCCCAACTGCTGCACATGCAAGAACGAGGTGATTCACCCTCTCCGGGTAAAGAACCGCAACTTTCTGTGCAATGAGCCCTCCCATCGAAACCCCCAGGATATGGGCTCTTTCAATCCCCAGGGATTCCATGAGGCCATCCACATCCCCGGCCATCTGATCGGTAGTGTATGGCCCCGGAGGGGTCCCGCTCACACCGGTCCCCCTGTTGTCGAAAGTAACCACCTGGAAATGCTTTTTGAAGACAGGTACTTGATAAAGCCACTCCCTGTGATCGGAACCGAGGCCGTTGATGAGAACGAGCGATTCCTCCCTGCCTTCTCCGAACACCTCATAATAGAGAGTAAGCGACCCTATATCTGCAAAAGGCATGGTGCTCCTCCTTTAGTTGAACATCACCCACAATATACGATAGATTCTACATAAGAATCGAGTCCCGGGACAAAAAAACAAAGGATCCGGACCCCTATGGATTCCTTCGTTCTGAAAAAAGTCTTAAACGAAATTGAGCCATTCCTGGTGGG
>CAYSOQ010000370.1:0-1891 GCA_964432685.1 uncultured bacterium | reverse complement strand
CCTCGCGCACCGTCTCCACCAGCGACGCCGGGTCGAAACGCTCGACCAGCACGAGGGTGGCGCCGGCCCACAGACCCAGGTTGAGGATCGAGTTGAGACCGAGCACGTGGAACAGGGGAACGATGCACAGGGCCACATCGTTGAAACAGCAGTATCCTCCGAAGTAATCCCGCCCCGAGTGGTGCCCTCCCGCGCCGATGAAGACGAAGGCATTTTGAATCTCTCCCGAGATGATCTTTTCCCCCCCCATCACCACTCCCATTGCAGAGTGCCACGCGGTGGAGCAGAGGGGGTCCCTCTTCACACCCTCGATCATGTAAGGAGTGTGAACCTTGAGGAGGAGTTCCTCCGGAATGGGGCCGGGCTCGTATAGAGTTACCTGGTCTTTATCGAGTATCTCAGAAAGAGCCGTGGGATAGTCCGCGAGGCGCGTTCCCACTGTGAGGTAGCTTCGACGGGAATAGGAAGGGTGGTAGAAGATGCCGGTTTTGTACACACTCATGGGTGTCTCCTGTCACGAGATGGAGCGCACTCTGTTATTGGGCTTTTTCCAGCTCTTGTACGGAAATCGACTCCACTTTGGATTGAACGAGTTTTGAATAGGTAAAGTCGAAGGTCACTTTCTCGGCCCCGAATCCTTTTGAGAGGGTCTCCAGGGTCTGACGGGCGGATTTTTGAACTTCCGATTGGAGCTTGTTTACCATGGATATGGCCATCTTCGAGGCCTGCTCCTTTGCCTCCTCTACCAGCCGGTTTTTGTCGTTTTCGTCAAACCCCATGCCGAAGGCCTTGTTAAGGAGGTCCGGGAGGAGCCAGGGGAGGAACTTCGCACTCTGTTCATCGTAGAAGCTGATCCCCTTGATGTAGATGTCATAGAAACATTTGGGCATCCTCAACATGTACTCTCCCTCACCTGCTGGTTCGATATGAAAATCGGGGCTTCGTAAATCGTACTTGAAATCGATGGAAAACTCGAAGATCATGGCCATTTTTTTCGAAGAGACAAGCCACTTGAAATACTTTTTCCCGATTTCTCCGAACCAGTGTTCACCCGCTGTGACTATCTCTTTCGTGATGATCCTGAAAGCTACCAGTTCCCCTACCTGTTTTATCTCTTCGATGGAGATGAGAACCCGGGGTTTTCCACCCCCCTTCCCCTTTTTCCCCACCATCAGGCGGAAGGCGAGAAAGAGGATAATCGCTGCGGAAAAACCGATAATGCCAGAGAGGAATTCCTTTCCCATAATTGATCTCCTCCTTAAAGGCTGCGCGAAGAAACTGGCCGTTAATGAGATTATTACAATATAATATGAGTTCTTTATATCATATATTGGTATCATTATCCCTGATAGGGAGTCCCGTGAAAGAATCGCAGGGTGGAATCGACTCACCCATGAGATTCATCTCTATAGATGTGAAGAGCCTCATGGTTCCGAACAGTTAGCAGCTGAAATAATTCATTAAATTCCATACATGGGGAGATGATTATGAGTCTTAGAGAGAAGTTCAAGGTAGTGGGAGAGGACAGGCCCCGGAGATTCGGGGGGATTTCACGGATCGTTGCACTCGTGTTTGCCATTGGATTCATTATTATTCTTTTCAATCCCTTCGTGATGATCGGGGCGGGGGAGCGGGGAGTGGTCCTCAATTTCGGGGCGGTACAGGATAGAGTCCTCGATGAAGGCCTTCATTTCATGATTCCCATCATGCAGAAAGTGGTGATCATGGATGTGAAAATCCATAAATCTCAGACTGACGCAGAGGCTTCTTCCAAGGATCTCCAGGATACCCACTCCACCATTGCCCTCAACTACCACATTCTACCCGAACAGGCATTCGTTGTGTACCAGACTATAGCGACGCAGCTCAAGGACAGCGATATTGCGTTCTT
>CAYSOQ010000369.1:0-1895 GCA_964432685.1 uncultured bacterium | reverse complement strand
TTAAGCCGGACTCGGCCATCCCTCCGCTTTTTAACCAGATTCTATTATTTCAACAAAGCCTGGAATTGTGCAAAGTGAAAGTTTAGCAGAAAAGGGGATGAGTGAAAACGTAAATTAGCCCCTTCCGCTGTAGTCGTGAAGGGCGGTGATGACCCGTTCCTGGTCCTCCCTGGGCATGAAGGGAGAGAAGGGGAGGGAGAGAATCCGTCCTGAAATATCCTCGCTTAGGGGATAATCGCCCGGACCGTACCCAAGGTACCTGAAAGACTCTTGCAGATGAATGGGGACGGGGTAATGGATCGCAGTGGGTATTCCCATTTTTCTGATAAACATGGCTAACCCGTCCCTGTCGGGTACGAGAATCGAATACTGGGCATAGGAGGAGAGAACCTCTTCTACGACCATTTGCTGAACCATACCCTCAGGAAGGTTAGCATCATAAAATCTCGCTATTTCCTGCCGTTTGGTCAACTCTTCCTCGAAGTGGCGGCTTTTTACCAGGAGAACTGCAGCCTGAATCTCGTCGAGACGGGAGTTCTGTCCCATGTAGCTATGAACGTAACGGGCTGTCTGCCCATGGTTCCTGAGAGCTTCTGACTTTCTGGCAAGGGATTCTATATCGGTGAAGATCATTCCCCCGTCTCCGAAACAGCCAAGGGGTTTCGCTGGGAAAAAGGAAGTGATACCCATGTCACCCATTGAAGGGCTTCTCTTTCCATCTCTCTTTGCTCCGAATGATTGGGCCCCGTCCTGGAGTATGAAGAGGCCGTATTGCCTTGCAATCGCCCTTACCTTCTCATATTCAGCGGGGCACCCGAAGATGTCCACCACGATGATTCCTTTCGTAAGTTCGGTGATCCGCTCCTCGAACCTATCCGGGTCAATATTGAATGTATCCTTCTCGATGTCGCAGAAGACCGGTGTAGCACCTACCAGGGCCACCGCCTCGGCAGTTGCGATAAACGTGAAGGGCGTTGTGATTACCTCATCTCCAGGTGAGACTCCCAGGGAGCGGAGCGAAAGGGCCAGCGCGTCTGTTCCAGATGCGACAGCGACGGCGTATCGGCTCCCTACGAAAGACGACAGCTCCTCTTCCAGGGCCTTTCCCTTTTCCCCCAGGATGAATCGCTGGGATGACAGGACATCCCGGATTTCCCCGTCGATTTCCTCCCTGTAGGCCTGGTACTGTCCCTTGAGATTGATAAAATCCATATTCTCTTTTACAGTATGGGTATGGTAGACACGCCCTACTGATGGATATGAGTTCGTGTACCTGAATTTACCACTTCGGGAGGGAAAAGGCAAAAGAGTGGCGAAAATGCCTTCAGTTTACAAAGACGGGGTGACTTGACATGGGACCTTTCGATTTTCTCGTAGTTGGGTGTGGGTTTTCGGGTGCAACCCTCGCTGAACGGCTGACCAATGTCCTCGGGATGAGGGTGTGTCTCATAGACAGGAGAAGCCATATCGGGGGTAACGCGGGAGATACCTATGACACTTCAGGGATCCTGGTCCACCGGTACGGGCCCCACATCTTCCACACTGACGACGATGAGGTGTTTCGCTATCTTTCTAACTTTACGGGGTGGCTTTTTTACGAACACCGCGTGCGGGCTTCGTTGGGGGGAGAACTTCTTCCCATACCTATCAACCTGGATACGGTGAATCGCCTGTACGGGCTGGAACTCGATTCCCGGGGCCTCGAGGAGTTCTTTGATTCGGTAAGGGAAAGGATAACAGCGCCGAAAAATTCGAAGGAAATGGTCACGTCCCAGGTGGGGATGGACCTCTACGAGAAGTTCTTCAGAAACTACACGGAGAAGATGTGGGGGATGGATCCCGGGGAGCTTTCCGCAGAAGTCACGGGGAGGATCCCCGTTCGGATGAACAGGGAT
>CAYSOQ010000368.1:0-1901 GCA_964432685.1 uncultured bacterium | reverse complement strand
AGTGAAGAAGGGGATGAAAATCGGCAAGAACGGTGGGTTTGTATGGAAGATCGATAAGACGTCGATTCTTGTAATCGAAGAAATTGTCGATATTTCAGGGAAGAAAGTAAGGAAAGAGAAGAGGTTGGAACTTCCCGGGGTAGGAGGAGAATAGTTATGATAGACGTGAAGATAAAGACGACAATGATGAGGAAGGTGGCGCTGCTCATAGCCCTCCTCATATTCCTGGTCTTATTAAGTGCCAGGGTTTACGCTGCGAAGGAAGCTGGCCCAGTAGTCACAGGGAGCCTGTTAAAGCCCGCAGAGTTAAATTCAATCGTTGTTGACAAGACGGCATACTTCACGAATCTCCATATCAAGGTGAAGGGAGAGATAAAGGATTATACTTCCTTCAAGGTTACGGATCCATTCAGTGTGATCGTTGATCTCTGGGGAGTAAAAAATCTCATTGAAAAGGACACCATCCAGGTGGATACGCCCCAGGTGAAATCGATAAAAATAGGTCAGCAGAAAGATAAAGTGAGGATCCTGATTCAAACCACCCGGGACCAGGCGATGCCCTATATGGTTATGAGGGAAAACGGTGATATTGTCGTTTCCATCGGAGGGGGAGAACAGGGGAAGGTTACGAGTCTTGAAAGGGGAGTGAAGGGGAATGGACCGTCCCCGGAGATACTCGGAATCGACCTGGAAGATTTTCCTGAACTTTCCAACGTGGTTGTTACATACTCGAAGAAACCGTCCTACGAGAAAAAGGCTGGAAAAAACAAAGTTACCCTTCATTTCAAAGATGTGAAGATAGCGGACAATCTCCTTCACCATCTGGATGCCAGGAAGTTTACGATTCCCATAAAGTTAGTGGATGCAAAGAAGGTAAAAGAAGGAGTGGATGTAATAATTTCCTTTGAGGGAGGGAGCCCTTATTCGGTAAACGAGAAAAAGGGTATGATTCTCGTCTCTTTCAAAAAAACGAAGAAAATGGAGAAAGGCTACAGGATTGCTGAATATAAAGCGGTTCATAAAATGGAAAGAGGGAAGAAGGCTCAGGGCAAAAAGGGCAAGAGAAAAATCAAGTCAGCTGTTACGCCTCCCCCCTATGCGTCCCTCTATTCCGTTCAAAAGAAACGGTACACGGGACGGCGCATTTCTCTAGACTTCAAAGATGCCGACATTCAGAATGTATTGAGAATCATCGCAGAGGTGAGCAAGCTGAATATTGTAACCTCTGACGAGGTGAAGGGGAAGATTACCATCCGGCTGGTTAACGTGCCATGGGATCAGGCCCTCGACATCGTGTTGGAAACAAAAGCCCTCGGGGCCAAACTCGAAGGGAACATACTGAGGATAGCTCCTCTTGCGAAATTGAGAACGGAAGAACGGGAAAAACTGCAGAGTATCAAGAGCAGGGAAGATCTGGAAGAGCTTGTGATTGAAACGATTTCGGTGAATTTCGCGGATGTGAAGGAACTGGAAAAACAGGTTCAGGAAGTAATGTCTGACAGGGGGAAGGTAAAGGTAGACGAGAGAACGAACACACTCATTGTCAAAGATACAGAGAAGGGTGTGGAGAAAGTGAGGCGCCTCGTCAGGAAACTTGATACCCAGACACCACAGGTACTCATAGAAGCCAGGATTGTCGAGGTAAGCACGAATTTCAACCGTGAACTTGGGGTCCAATGGGGTGCTGCCTATCAGGATAATACACATGGGATTTTTGTCTCCGGGCTAATGGATGATCAAGGAACCCTCTTTGCAGGAGTACAGAAACCAGATCCGTCGTCTCCCACCTTTTCCGTCAATCTTCCTGCTGCGGTTGGAAAGGGATCCGGTGGGGGGTTATCTTTCCGGATCATCAACACGCACCTCCGGCTCTGTCTCGCTCTTTCGTGCATCGTTATTGT
>CAYSOQ010000367.1:0-1927 GCA_964432685.1 uncultured bacterium | reverse complement strand
GGAACATCTTCTCTCACCCCCCCGGCCCCGCCCATATACCTCAAAGCCCCCCGCCACACCCCTGCCCAGGTCATCGGTCTGGATGGCACAGATGTGCCCCCTGTTGGCAAGATCGAAGTGTCTTAAGAGCCCATCCTCCCCCGGGGGAAGGGGTTCTAAGTTATCGGGGTTCACTGCCAGGGTACGTGTCCAGGGAGGGATAACTTTGGCCCTCGGGATACTCATCCCCTGATGCTGGATCTTAAGGGTGTTATCGTAAAACTGGGAGGCAACCTCCGTCATACCCAGAAGGTTGATACAATAGTCTTGGGGAACTCCCAGTAAGGCTTCACAATCGTTCAGAAATACCTCTCGCGCTATCTCCCTGCTCCCCCCCTTATACCCCCCGGCATCAAGACAGCGCGAACCCGATGGAAGTTGAAATGTCAGACCCTTTCTGTGGCAGTAGTCAAAAAAGTTTACAAAGCCGGAGGTTCCACCGCAGATAGCAGCCGGTATTCCGTCTTCCTCGGACTTTCGCAGTCCATCAACCATACCCTGCACCTCCAACCCCCCTTCACCCACAAGAAAGCGGCTTTGAGGCAGCCCGAAGCACTCCTTCAACCGATCCATTCCGTAGGACATGACCAAAGAGGAAGTTCTGTCTGGTGGCGGAGCAATGATCAGGAAGGTGGTCCGGATACCATCCGGAAAGAGGCAGCTGGTTGCAGCCTCATCAATAGTAGCATCCATAAGCCGTAGTCCTCCCTCATCGTAGTGCACTTTCCCTCGTTCCTCAGGCCGGGTTGTACCGCTGGTCATAAAGGTACACACAGTGTAAGACGGAAGGAGTGACATGTCTGCCACTTTGAATACATCAGTGGGAAGAGGAGGAACCTGATCCCAGGATGAAACATCCTCAGGGGTCACTCCCCGTCTCTGGCAGTAACGCTGATAGATGGAGATATGGCTGTACTGGAGTTCAAATGCCCGTAGAGCAAGACAGTTGAACGTCCCGGAATCCTGATGGCTAAATCCCCTCTTGATGAAAGCGAGAATCTCTTCGTCAAGTTCCCTCACCTCTTGCAACAATTCCTTCACGACTCTACCCCTAGATGGAAAGTAATGAGCTTCTGCTCAACCAGCTTTTGTAATATTCCTTTCAAATCCTCTAAGGGAATCTCTTTTTCTCTGGCAACTTCCCGCATGGATGAGTGGCCATCCATCCTGTCTGTCAACCAGCCCCAGCTGTTCCCCAAAACAGACCTTATCTCTTCCTCCTTACCCAGAGCCCTGGGCCTCAGACCTTCATCCAAAGGGGAAAGTTCCCGAAATTCCTGATTGAGAGAGAAATCGGTTGGACGATAGGCAAACAAAGGTGGATCACAGCCAAACTTCCGGTGATAAACATAGCGGTACGCGCTCAATCCTGCGGTCATCCCCTGGGAGACCGCTTTAGAAAATGAGTTGTACCCTCCCTGTGTGACATCCCCGGCAGCCATTACCCCCGAGATGGAGGTCTGCATATCATGGTCAACCTCGATAAAGGGAGAACCGAACCACCCACCTCCTACTTCTATCCTGCCGGTGGGATTAAGCTCATAAGAATTGAAGTCTAAAATCACTCCCCCGCACGCTATATCCCGCTGTCCCTGAGAGGTCCGAAGGCTTACCCCCTGCATACTTTCCTTCCCCCGGTAACCCTCCACCCAACCCCGAACGATATCTCCGGTCTCCTCCCCCTCTTCCTCTATAATAAAAACGAGAGGAGAATCAGCGGTATTGAGTTCTCTGATCAAAGGAATCAGGTTGTGCAGCTTGGGGCTTCCCACCACAACCAGTCTCGGTTCCCACTTCCGGCTCAGAAGCTTTTTAAGTTGAGCCACGACAAACTCATATCACATGCTGGTCACCTCTACACCTTTACACACGTAATCTTACCGGTGAT
>CAYSOQ010000366.1:0-1927 GCA_964432685.1 uncultured bacterium | reverse complement strand
TCCCATTATTGGGATTTTATCACGGATATTTTGTCCAGCTTTATAGGGGGCTGGGGCACACGAAACTCTAAACAAATTAGAAATTCTAAATTCAAATGTTCAAAACAACCCCCAAATAATCAACTGGTTTGGTTTCGAATTTGGGTGATTCGGATTTGTTTAGGATTTCGGATTTAGTGCTTCGGATTTGATTGACGGGTCGACTGGGATCTGGAAACTGGGAACTGTGTTTATGTTGGCCCCGCTTCCCTCACTTCCCTGGATACTTCCCCTTCGAACCTTTTGAAGGCTTCACGGAACCTGTTAACGAGTGCCATCGCCGTTTTGTCGTAGGCATCTTTGTCTTTCCAGGTATCACGTGGGTGGAACACTTCGGATGGCACCTCAGGCACTTCTTTCGGGACGTTGAGTGTGAACACGGGATCGGTGTAGAAGGGAACGTTCTCGAGAGATCCTTCAAGAACTGCGCGTATCATGCTCCGGGTATAGGGGAGTTTCATCCTCTCCCCTGTCCCGTATGGGCCACCCGTCCACCCAGTGTTTATCAACCAGACCTGGGCACCATACTTTCTGATCTTCTTCCCCAGGATCTCAGCGTACACCGCGGGTGTGTGTACCATGAAGGGAGCGCCGAAACAGGGGGAAAACGTGGCTTCAGGTTCCACGATTCCCCGTTCCGTGCCGGCAACCTTAGCTGTGTAGGCGAGGAGGAAGTAGTAGATAGCCTGTTCAGGGGTGAGCTTCGCAACGGGTGGTAACACCCCGAAGGCGTCGGCCGTGAGGAAGAATATTATCTTCGGGTGGCCAGCAATGCCGGATGGGTCGGCATGATCCAGGTGGGTGACGGGGAAGGCTGCACGGGTGTTTTCTGTCAGTGAATCATCATCCAGGTCAATCCTGCGGGATAGAGAATCGACGGAGACATTCTCCAGGATGGTACCGAACCTTCTCGTAGACTGGTAAATTTCCGGTTCATGGTCGGAAGAGATGCGGATCACCTTCGCATAGCACCCCCCCTCGATGTTGAAAATTCCTGCTTTTCCCCAACCGTGCTCGTCATCGCCCACCAGTGTCCGGGAGGGATCGATGGAGAGGCTGGTCTTCCCGGTTCCCGAAAGCCCGAAAAACAGGGCCACATCATCTTTATCTTCTCCATAGTTTGAGGAACAGTGCATGGAGAGAATTCCCTTCAATGGAAGAATATAGTTCATGAGAGTGAATATTGATTTTTTAATCTCCCCGGCGTACTGGGTCCCGCCGATGATGATCTCTTTCTTCCCGAAGTTGAGGATCACGAAAACCTCTGAGCGGGTACCATCAGTCTCTGGGTCCGCGTGGAAGTGAGGTGCGTGAATAAGAGTATATTCCGGCTCGAAATCTTTGAGAACCTCTCTGTTAAGTTCCCGGATAAACATGGTCCTGGCGAACAGGGCGTGCCATGCGGATTCCGAGATGACCCTAAGCGAGATACGTTGCTCCGGGTTCGCACCTCCATAAACCTCCTGGACGAAGAGATCCCTGTCCTGGAGATAGGTGAGTACCCTGCTCCTCAACTGGTCGTATTGGTCTGGCGAAAAGGGCTGATTAACATCTCCCCACCAGATACTGCCACTGCTGCCCGGTTCTTCTACGAAATATTTATCCCGTGGGGAACGGCCGGTATACTGTCCTGTTCTTACCACTAAAGGGCCGTGATGGGCGAATAGTCCTTCCCTGCCCTGCACTGCCTGTTCGCAGAGTGCGGGAGTGGGAAGGTTCCAGTGTACGTGCCCGAGGTTATGAAACCCGGCCGCTTTCAGGCTCTTATTTTTCTTATCCATAATTCCTCCCCTTAACCCTTTTACTTTATAACAGGGGAGGGAGAAACGATAATAAATATATGGCGATTTCGTGCTTAGAATTTGATTCACTGGGATCCGGGAACAGT
>CAYSOQ010000365.1:0-1934 GCA_964432685.1 uncultured bacterium | reverse complement strand
CGGTTTTAAGAGCTGTCAGAGACTACTACGATCAGATACTGTCGCAAAAGAAGGCTTTCAGACCGGGAGACCCTATCCCTTATGCCGCCAGGGTCTACGATCACCGCGAGATCGTGAATCTGGTGCAATCCTCCCTAGATTTCTGGCTCACTGCCGGCAGGTTTGCCGATGAGTTCGAGAGGAAGTTCTCTGATTACCTGGGTGTCAGGGGATGTTCATTGGTAAATTCTGGCTCATCTGCTAACCTCCTTGCATTCATGGCCCTCACATCTCCGACACTGGGGGAAAGAAGGATCGAGCGAGGTGACGAGGTGATCACGGTTGCTGCCGGTTTTCCTACGACTGTGGCGCCTATAATTCAGTATGGTGCTGTCCCGGTATTTGTCGACATTACACTTCCAACCTACAACGTTGACTGTGCAATGCTTGAGGAGGCCCTTTCGGACAGGACCAGGGCCGTAATTCTTGCCCACACCCTTGGCAATCCATTTGACCTTAAGGCTGTCAGCAGGTTCTGTGAAAAAAACGGCCTTTGGCTCCTTGAGGACAACTGTGACTCCCTTGGTGCCAGATACGAACTGGATGGAAAATTGGTCTATACGGGCACCATCGGTGACATGGGAACATCCAGTTTCTACCCGCCACACCACATGACCATGGGAGAGGGTGGCGCCGTTTATTCGGATGACCCTGAACTTCTAAAGATAGTTAATTCATTAAGGGATTGGGGTCGTGACTGCTGGTGCCCTCCGGGTAAAGACAACACCTGCGGCCACAGGTTTGACCGAAAATTCGGCCAGCTCCCGGAGGGTTACGACCACAAATATGTATATTCCCACTTCGGCTACAACCTCAAGGTTACCGATATGCAGGCGGCCGTGGGCTGTGCGCAGCTGGGAAAGCTCCCTGATTTCATCGAAAAACGAAATGCTAACTGGAAACTACTCAGGGAAGGCATGACAGCCCTGGATGAATATTTCATTTTACCAGAACCCACACCTTCATCCGAACCGAGTTGGTTCGGTTTCCTTCTAACTGTTCGCTCTGAGGCCGGCTTTACCAGGGCCAACATAGTCAATTTCCTCGAGGATAAGGGCATACAGACACGGATGCTCTTTGCCGGGAACCTGTCAAAGCACCCCTGTTTTGACGAGATGAGGTCAAGCGGTGATGGTTACAGGATGATCGGAAATCTGCAAAATACGGATACCGTAATGGAACGGACCTTCTGGGTGGGTGTTTACCCGGGACTGACGGGTGAAATGATCGACCATATGATAGAAAGTATAAGGGAGTTTTGCGGAAAATGAGGGTGCTTGTAACAGGAGGTAATGGTTATTTGGGGAGCCAGCTCGTTTTAGCCCACCTGAAAAAAGGAAACGATGTAGCAGTCCTTGAAAAAACACGCACAGACACTTTCAGAATCAAAGATTATCTTGAAAATGTAGAATTCTACAGCCTGGATGAAAATGACCCGGCCAGACTTTTCGAACCAGGCACTTCAATTGATGTGGTTATTAATGCGGCTATATCTTACGGGCGCCAGGGTGAAAGCGAATTTGATGTTTTTCAAACGAATGTGGCGTTTGCACTCAAAATGCTTGATCTGGCGGTAAAATATGGGACACCTCTGTTTATTAACATAGGCACGAGCGTCAACAGGTCTCTGAATTCATATTCTCTGTCGAAGGCACAGTTCCGTGAATGGGGTGAGCACTTCGCAGCCAGGGATGCTATCACCTTCTGCAACGCACAGCTGGAGCATTTCTATGGCCCAGGAGATAGTGATGTTAAATTTTCTACCAGCATAATCAGGCAATGCCTGGTAAATGTTCCACAGATCAGGCTCACTCCGGGGGAGCAGAGAAGGGATTTTATTTACATTGATGATGCGGTCTCTGCTTTGATGATCCTTTCGGATGATCCAGGTACCG
>CAYSOQ010000364.1:0-1939 GCA_964432685.1 uncultured bacterium | reverse complement strand
TCCTGGCATGCGGAGCCACGCAATGGCCTTGGTTTTGTCCACCACGGCAGGGGCTCTTCTACAAAATCCGCCTGGAACCTGGCTTATCCCCTCTGGTGGTATTATCTCTTCCGCCCATATTCTACTGACAATGTTGGTGGCATTTTTTCTCGGACTGACCCGGCTGGAAAAATCGAGAACCTTCCTGAACTCCCCTATCCGGCGCACTTTTTTCATATTGCTGACAGGTATGGTAACGGCCGGAATCATGGCGGCCTTCTTGCCCGAATTTTTTAAAGGACCCATGGCAGAGATCGATCCTTTTATCAAACGGGTTTTAATGGATGCTATTCCCGAAACCCTTGCTTCGTTACCAGTGGATCCCGCTTCGGCTTTCCGTTTTCTTATCAACCTCGGCCCAGCACTGATGGTCCTTCCCTTCGCACTCTATGGTTATTTCAGAGGCTCTGTAGAAACGAGACCTGTCTATCTGGTCTCGTTGGTGGGGATGAGTATCTTTGTTCCCTACGCTCTTTGGCTCATGCGGGGTGCTTCTCTCTTACACGCACTTTTAGTTCTACCCTGGACCCTGCTTATCTTTTCAGGATGGAACCTGGCGGCACGTTTGAAAAGCCGGGGTGTTCGTGGAACTGTTCGTGGCGGATTGCTTGTCTTGATTCTCTACTGGCATTGGATGGCTGCAGGGATTGTGGTGGTGGCATCAGGAATCGGAATTGACTGGCAGGTAAGCGAACCCTGCAGAGTCAACCACGTAGCCCCGGCCATCAATGCGCTCAAAGACCCGCCTCCGGGGGGAATCATTCTTACCGCTAACATCATGTCGGGTCCCGAAGTGGTCTACCGGACACACCACAGGGTAGTGGGGGCTCCCTACCATCTCAATGTAGAAGGAATCAAAGATACCCACCGGATTTTCGGCTCGGTTGGTCCCAATGAACCGGGCCGGAAGATCGCGATTCAGCGCGGTATCGACCTGATTCTGGTGTGCAGAAAATCGGGAACCGTCATGCCAGAGGATCACAATCATTATGCAAGACCGGTGATCTTGCACCAGCGGCTCCTAAGAAGGAGGCCTCCTGAATGGCTGGAACCGGTTCCTCTTCCGGGAAATTTGGATAAAGAATATCTACTCTTCCGTATTTTACAGTAATCCGCTGACTCATTGAAGACACCCTGAAGAGATCAAATTTGCCCGATATCAGGCGACTTGAGGCAGAAAGATATTTGTCCTTGAGAAATAAATAGTAGCGAAAGCGTTAAAATATATATGGCTATCCATGCTAATGAAAGAATAGCTTGCAACGGAGCTGAGTGCGGTTAAGTTACTCTCATAACTGCTAATAAGTACTTTGACCTGCTCCCACCTTTTTGGAAAGGATAGCCATACCTACCATCGACGGGACATAGGAATGACTGCCATTGGAAAGTATTGTCGATAACCCTGTTTGCTTATAATCGAAATTCTTTTTAATTCCCTATATCAATAAAATCAACCAGCTGTCCTGTGGTCTGGCGTAAGCGTAAACTGATGGATTTCGCAATTTTCAACAATAGTTTCACGCCAAGTTTCCCATTCTATTCGATAAGATTTTCAAAATTTATCTGTGTAATTAGTAAAACCACAGAAAAGAAATATGTGAAAGGATTACACCTTCCCTTTTACTCCCTTTATAGAGTCGAAGAGCAATAAGCCAACGGCACTGAACTACCTGTGTGATTTACCGGGGTCATAAGGGCTTGAAGTGACGGTGGCGCAAGACGGTATGGAGGTGCTGGCGTTATTCGAAGCAAGATTAATGGTGCAAGAGTGATTTATCGTGGAACAAAATCCCGTGCGCAAGCACGGGAATCTCGGTACTCCCTTGTGGGGTGTGGACGCGATGGCCGCACGGTATCGTGCGGGCCACGTGTGAGGCCATTTGCGGCTTTGCCGACAATT
>CAYSOQ010000363.1:0-1944 GCA_964432685.1 uncultured bacterium | reverse complement strand
CTCAGAAGCCACACTCCCATCGATCTTGAATTGATGGAGTTCGAATTTACGTTTTGTATCACCTGGTTTGGGTTTCTTCAGGAAAGACAGGTCGACCTTTACACAAGTCCCCAACCGGAGAGCAACCCTTCTCGCCGCCGCATATTGGAACATCTGGTTTCCAAGGCCCCCCATCAGCTTTACGATTATCATTCCGCCCCTCTCCCCTTTCCACCTGGTGGGATCCCGGGTTTCTCCCTGATGAGGGATTTGTAGAGACTCTCATACTCTGATGCGATCGACCTCCAGGTAAATTTCTCCCTCCATACCCGGTTTCCCCTGTCTCCCATTGAAATCCGTCTGCCAGGATCGTGACATAGCTTCTCCAGGTGCTCCACAGAACCATCGATTTGAGCAAGGGAATACCCCTTCCTCAAAAGATAGAAATTCCTCCTCCACTGCTTCCAGCCAGCCCCTTTCCCTGTACTCTGCCTTACCGCGTCCCCCAGGCTGGCCCCCCCTTCGACGCACCATGTAGGAAGGAGGACTCCCCCCTCAGACCATTCGACTATCTCGTCGGCATTTCCCACGCGGGATGTGAGAAATGGCGTCGAAGATGCCATACATTCGAAGAGAACGATTGGAGAGCACTCCAAATTTGAAGGGAAAAGGAAAATATCGGCATCACGGTATGCTTCCACTGTCTCTTTCCTCGAGAGCCTCGAAACGAGGATTCTCTTGTTCCTGTGCCTGAAGCCATAAGATGAGTTCAGTTCATCCGCCCTCTGCCGGCACGACACCTCACATGCCCCCCCATTTCCAACAAGAAGGAATAGGGCATTTTTCACGCGTGCTCTCCTGAATATCTCGATAGCCTCACAGTGCCCTTTTAATCCTGTATGGTCCCCCACGTGGAGTATCAGGAGGTCTGAAAATGAAATCCCCAAACCTTCCCTCAATCTCTTGTCTCCATCACTTAAGAACTCTTGTTCCGATGCGCCGTTCGGTATTACCACGTAATTGTCGATCCCATCTTGCCTGGCCCACTCAATATCGCGATAGCGGTTTGAAAGAAATACGCTCACATCATAGGTTCTCATCCATTTCTTCATCCCCTCGTAATATGCAGCGTATTCCCTGTCAAAGAGTGCGGAAAATCCTGTAGGGACGAACACCTTGACCATGTTCAAGGATTCCAGAATGGGGAGGATAGCATCAGTAGCCCACTGCTGGGCAGCAAAGTTTGTGATAATGTCAAATTTTCCCTTTCTGACGAAATCCCTGTATTCTTCTACCTCTCCCTTCAAGCCTTTCGCCATGTTCCCTGAGACATCAAACTCCACGATCTCGACCCCTCCTGATCTTTCCCCACTTCTCCCGGGGACCCTGGAGGTGGCTACGTAAACTTCCTGGCCATTCGCTGCTAGCCTCTCAGAAACCTGTTTTACCGCCTCCTGCACCCCTCCCACTAAAGGGTGGTAATACTCTGTTGTATGGAGGATCCTCATTTTCACCTTGCTTCCAGTTCCCCACTTTTTATCTTCACCTTAAAACCGACTTGAGCCTGTAGACCCATTCAAGGAAACAGGCCTTTCTATGCTCACGCCTGGCAGGCTTTAAAAAATCGGTTGAAACACTCACCTTGTCTCCCCACTCGAGGAAATTCCTCAATACCCTCATCCTCTGTGTGGGCTCACCTGGATCATACTTCCGAACGCTACCTTCGGGATCATCCCGGTAGTAGAGGAGAGGTGCGTCCGAAAAAGAGAAATCGCATTCCGTGGCCACCCTGAGCCAGAGTGCGTAATCCTCGAGCCCCCGGAGTTCTGAGGATTCAGGGAACCCTCCCATCCTCAAAGCCAGAGGCCTGTATAGGAGTACGGAACTGCAGATG
Organism: uncultured bacterium; assembly: GCA_964432685.1. Classification (GTDB taxonomy): domain Bacteria; phylum Desulfobacterota; class Deferrimicrobia; order J040; family J040; genus CAYSOQ01. Next base: position 71 of record CAYSOQ010000363.1, on the reverse strand, counting down.
ACCAGGTTTTCCTTGAGCAGTCTGGGAAATGAAACGGATCCTGCTGGACGATCAAGATACTCTCCCTCTCT
>CAYSOQ010000362.1:0-1951 GCA_964432685.1 uncultured bacterium | reverse complement strand
AGGTAGAGCTTGGCTATTATGACTCGACTAACGATCGTAATGGAATCAACCCTTCTATCCAGAATTCCTCGTTTCGATTCCTGATAGCCTACGAAAGAGAACTGTTCACCGATTTCATGGTCGGTTTGCAGCAATACGGCGAGTGGATGATGAGGTATGACGAGTATCGCTCCACGCTCCCCCGCGGGATACAAGCGCAGAATAAGCATAGGTTAATCAATACCCTGCGGTTAACCTATTTCCTGCTACACCAGACGCTGAAGCTGTCTCTTTTCACATTCTACGGCGCCACGGACGGGGATTTCTATATCATTCCGGACATCACCTATAAATTGACCGACCGGATATCCCTAACTCTGGGAGCGAACGTTTTCGGTGGTGAGAGAGGCCACACCTTTTTCGGCCAGTTGAACCGGAACGATAACATATTTACGGTAATCAGATACAGCTTTTAAGAGATTTCTTCATAGAAAAATTCATCACCGAGCCTGCCCCAGCCCGCTTCTTGAAATCCATCTGTTTTTAGCGTCGAATATGGTCATCCTAAAAGCAACGATATATATTCCGCAGGAAAGGAAATTTTTCCGATTCGAGCATGAATTTCGTGGGAGCCTTCATAGATGAAGAAAGATAACTGGCAATTTTTACTGGGTGTTATCCTTGTGCTTCTTTCGGTGGTAATCTATTTCATCCACTATCTGCTTTTTAGAGACCTCCACCACATATTCGTTTATCTTGTGGGTCATCTGGCTTTCCTGCCCATCGAGGTATTGCTGGTCACGCTGGTCATTCATCGTCTATTAACGGCGAGGGAAAAGCGAGCCATGCTAAAAAAGTTGAACATGGTCATTGGGGCCTTCTTCAGTGAAGTGGGAACAGAACTCCTGAAGCTCCTGTCGGGATTCGACCCTTCCATAGACAAAATCAGAAACGACCTCATGGTGTCCGACGGCTGGTCAACGGAGAGGTTTTCTGAAGTCAGCAAGAAGCTCAAAAACATGCAGCATATAGCCGGCAGCAAGCGAGGAAATCTTAAGGAATTGAAAGATTTTATCACGGGAAAGAGAACCGTGCTGCTTTTATTATTACAGAATCAGAACCTTCTCGAGCACGATACATTTACAGACCTGCTCTGGGCTGTGTTTCACCTCACCGAGGAATTGAGCAACAGGCAAAGCCTGGAACGTTTGCCGGCAACGGACTATGAGCACATCTCCATCGATATCAGGAGGGCGTATTCCCTGCTGATATCTGAATGGCTGGATTACATGGAACACCTGAAGCGAGAATATCCCTACCTTTTTTCGCTGGCCATCAGCACCAATCCCTTCGACCCGAACGCTTCTCCGGTGGTTCGTCCCGTCTATGTCGCGCAAATAAAAGCGCAGCTAACAGTCTCAAGGGAGCCCCCTATCTCCCTTTGAATACGGGCTCTCTCTTCTCGACGAAGGCCATGGCGCCTTCTTTGTGATCCTCGGTGGCGAAGCAGTAACGCATGGCGAAGGAGTGCCACTGTTTCCACTCCTCCAGCGGCATCTTGAGTCCCCTGCGGATGCCCTCTTTGGCCAGTTTAAGCGATATGGGAGGCTTCTTGGCGATTTTTACCGCAAGCTCCATGGCCTCATCCATCAGCTTTTCGTGAGGCACCACCTTGTTGACCAGCCCGATCCTCTCGGCCTCGCCTGCGTCGATAATATCGGCGGTCAGTATAAGCTCGTAGGCTTTAGCCAGGCCCACCAGCCTGGGCAGCATGACCATCCCCTCATCGGGTATCAGACCCACTCTCAAGAACACTTCCCCAAACCTGGCTCTCTCCGAAGCTACGCGCATATCGCACATGAGGGTGATATCGCAGCCATAACCGACTGCGGCTCCGTTAACCGCCGCGATGGTCGGTTTGTTGATGCTCAAGAGCCTGGCGCCGCCCCCTTCGAGATGACCGCCCTGAAGA
>CAYSOQ010000361.1:0-1979 GCA_964432685.1 uncultured bacterium | reverse complement strand
CCCTTTCCGAAAACCCGGGAATGAAGAAGTGGGACGGACCATATCTCAAGAAAAAACTGCCCGAAGACCCCTGGGGGAGGCCCTACCACTACCGCTCTCCCGGCTTGCATGGTGAGTATGACCTTTTCTCCCATGGCAGGGAGGGGGTCCCCGGGGGGGGAAAAGGGGATAAGGATATTTTGAGCTGGGAATAACCGATAGCAGACTTCTCCTTTAGACTTTACTTCTCCTTCTAATTTTTTCTAATAATATTGTGAATAATTAGAATATTTTCCCATTAAATAATAAGGAACATCCTTGCAACTTACCGTAACTCTTTGATTATTTTCCGCTATTCTTTTCTTATGCCTTTGGCATTTCCTTTGCATTCTCTTTACCCGCGGATTGTATTCATATTTGAATATTGGAGTCGAGAGAGAAGCATGTTTTGAAGCGGCAATATTCATCCCTTCTATCTTGCCTCCCGGGGTAGCTGTGCCGATAAGAGTATCGGGCTGAAGATCACACTCATTTTCGAAGGGGAACTGATCTCTGTCAAAACCGCATAGGTGACAAATAGTTAAATATAGACCCTAAGAGGGGTAAGGCATTGGAAAAACAGTTCATATACATAAAACGTGAAGACCTTCCTAAAGTTCCCCTGATCATGGAGGAACTGTCTCTGCGATTCATACGGGAAAACATGATCGTGCCCATAGAGCTCCGAGGAAATTTACTTACCATCGCAACCGTTGCACCTCCAGATAAATCCGCGGTTGACGCCATCAGGGTGGCAACCTCCAAGGATGTGGAAGTCTGTGTCACAGATGGCGAGGTAATCGATGAATATATCTCTAAATTCTACGGGCAGGAGCAAAATATCGACAGGATAATAGAGGAGATCGACGACAGGGGATTCGACGCTGAAGATGCAGAGGAGGAAGATGTGGGGTACCTCAAAGACCTCGCATCGGAAGCTCCCATAATAAAAATAGTCAACATGCTGATAATAGGAGCAGTTGAAAACAGGGCAAGCGATATCCACATAGAGCCCTTCGAAGATGAAATGAAGGTCCGGTACAGAGTAGATGGGGTACTGTACGACGTTGAATCGATTCCCAAACGGCTTCAGTCTGCCATTGTGTCCAGGATTAAGCTCACTGCAAAGCTGAACATTGCTGAGAGAAGGCTGCCCCAGGATGGACGAATCATGCTGAAAGTTGGCGAAAGGGAGCTTGATCTCAGGGTTTCAACAATTCCTGTTCTTTACGGTGAAAGCCTGGTCCTGAGAATCCTCGACAGAAAGGGGATCAAGGTAGATCTTGAGGGGCTCGGTTTCCCTCCTCTAACTTTTACTGCATTCAAAAGTCTTATAAAAAAGCCAAACGGGATAATACTGGTTACAGGCCCTACAGGCAGCGGGAAGACGACGACACTTTATGGATCCCTGGATAAACTAAACTCTCCCGAGAAAAAGATCATAACAGTAGAAGACCCCGTTGAGTATCATCTCAAAGGTGTGAACCAGATACAGGTTAAGCCCAACATTGACCTTAACTTTGGGAGTATCCTGCGTCACATAGTCAGGCAGGATCCCGATATTATTATGATAGGGGAGATAAGGGACCTCGAAACCGCAGAGATAGCAATTCAATCTGCCCTCACGGGGCATCTCGTATTTTCAACCCTTCACACGAATGACGCACCAAGCGCCCTTACCAGGCTGTTAGACATGGGTGTGGAGAACTTCCTCCTCGCCTCGACAGTCAGAGGAATACTGGCCCAGCGGCTCGTAAGAGTCATTTGCCCCTCATGTAAAGTTGAGGTCCCCCTCCGGGAGGCGGAGAAAGAAGCTGGAGTCCTCGGTTTGAAGAGCGATTCTCAGACATTCAAGGGGAGGGGCTGCGAAAAGTGCGCCCATACAGGCTATTTCGGTCGCACAGGCATATTCGAGCTTCTTCTGGTAGACGATGAGATTGAAAGACTCCTCATACAGGGGG
>CAYSOQ010000360.1:0-1983 GCA_964432685.1 uncultured bacterium | reverse complement strand
TAGTAAAGGGGCAGTGAATGAGGTCCAGTCCAAGCCGGTTAGTTTCCCTGGCCATTAGATTCCATCCACCGCTTTCCTTCAGAATCTTATATACTCCCCGCTTGAGTGATCTACTTGGATAATCGAGGAGATATTCAGAGAATCGGGGATTTTCCATGTCGAAGACACCCTGGTTTTTCTCGTCACAGAGGAGAAAGTACCGGTTTTCCCTGTCCAGTTTCTGGAGCTTACATAGAAGGTTTCGGAAGTACACATCGGTACCGCCGGTGCCCCCGGGATAAAAACGGAGAAGGTTAAGTCCTATTTTCATCCTGCCATTGCCCGCGGTTTTTCTATGTTCATAAGGTTCCTATAAAAACTATGGATTTTATTAGAAAATCCCTGGAGGGAAAAGTGGGCCCATGCCCTCTCTTCGTTTTTATTTATCATTTTACGGCGCTCCTCCTCTGGCAATCCCCGGAGGAAGGATATTTTTTCTGCGAGATCTTCTGAATCCCCCTCCTTGAAAATAACGTCTTTTCTTCCCAGTACTTCTGGGATTGCACCTGAGTCAGAGCCGATAATCGGTATGGTACATGCCATAGCCTCGGGGATGACGCGGCCGAATTGCTCCTTCCACCTCCCGGTGGATTCCGAAGGAAGAATGAGGATGTCGAAGGTGGACATGTGCCGGGGTACCTCGTATTCGGGGACGCGGCTGGTGAAAGTAACCCTGTCATCGAGGCCCATCTCCGAAGCGAGGGAACGGAGTGATCCCTCCTCCTCCCCGCTTCCAAGAAAGTACAGGATAGAGTCATCAGGGAGAAGGGAGAGTGCCCTTATTGCTGTTTCGAGGCCTTTTCCTTCCTCCAGCCTACCCACGTACCCGATAATGTACTTCCCGGAAAGCCCCATTTCTTCCTTCAGTTCCGAAGGATCGGTGAATCCGAATTTTTCGAGGGGTACCCCCCAGTAGATGACTTCCGAGTTATTGGCTGAAAGGCCAAGTTCCTGCAACCGTTTAAGACCCTCTGAATTTGCGTATACACCTCCATCCAGTTCTCTGCACGCAAACTTCCAGAAGTATCTTCTCAAATAGGGTTTTTTAAACCACTCATCGGGAAATATATTTTCAAATCCGAAATAGAGGACCCTTGCCCTGGGGAGAAGAATTTTCCTGTATAAAAGGGTCTGGAGGACGATTTTAGATGTGGCTTCGTAAAATATGTGGATAATATGGGGGCGGAACACCAACATCTCTCTTTCAAGGCCAAAGATATAGGGCTTCGAGTAGTCTTTCCATGCCTTAAATACTCTTCCTGTCACAAGGGTATATTCATCGCAAGAGAGCGGTTGAGTAACTACCTGCCTTTTATTCATGGGGTCCCATCCCCTTGCGGGAGCGAGAACCCTCAGCGTGATATCATCTTCCTTCCCGATTTCGGAGAAGAGGGACTGGGCGGAAGGCGAGGATGCGTTATGGTAAACTAACAGGACCCTGATTGGCTTCATGCAATACCCCCAGGATATTTTAGGCCACGGTTTTTCCAATCCTATCATCAGGGGTTTCCCCATTTCCAGGATTTATCCCCTCTGCCTTGATCTCTTCATCACGGAATAAAATATTGACAGGGAGGAACCTTTGAGAATTGAATAAGGAATCAAGTGGACGCGTTTAGACAGAAAGATTTGCCATCAGGGGTGTGTGTGCTCGACTTAGGGGATTTTCTTGGAAGGATTGCAGGGAACAGGCGAGGGGAACCATCTCCTTCACCCAGGCCTCTCATCTCGGTGATTACCCCCTCTTTCAACCAGGGGTCCTTTCTCAGAGAAAATATCCTGTCAGTGTTGAACCAGGGATACCCCTCGGTGGAACATGTAATCATAGATGGTGGTTCCACGGATACAACGGGGGACATCCTGAAGGCTTTCGACGATCACATCGCACATTCGGTGAGCGAGCCGGACAGGGGGCAGTCTGCCGCGGTGGATAAGGGCCTGGAG
>CAYSOQ010000359.1:0-1992 GCA_964432685.1 uncultured bacterium | reverse complement strand
CCTCGTTGCAGAGTCACAAGGCCACGTGCGCTGCGGAGTGTGATCGGCCCCCTGCACGCGCCGCTATGTCTCGCACACGTTCGGAGTGAAGGAGAAAAAATGTCCCGTTCCCCGCCACGAGTGGGGGTCAAGCACATGGCCCGTAGCCATCAGAGAGAAGAGGGCTATCTACCTGAATGAGGCTTCTGTAAAGGTCCCGGATGGCCATGTACCAATAGAGAGACACATATCCCTTCCGATTATCTACCAGGATGAATCGATAGGCCTTTTCCAGGTGGCCAACAAAAAAACAGATTACGATGAGAAGGATATACTGCTCCTGACAGATATTTCGAATCACATTGCCCCCATTCTTAGTGCGAGGCTTGAAAGGGACAGGAAGGAGAGGGAGCGCAATAAGTTCGAGAAAGCGTTATCGGTAGAAAAAGAACGACTGCTGGTTACCCTCCGGGCGATTGGGGATGGCGTCATTGCGACTGATAATGAGGGTATAATCGTTCTGATAAACAGAGAGGGGGAGAGACTCACGGGGTGGAAACAGGGTGAGGCGGAGGGGAGGCCTCTTCCAGAGGTGTTTCACATCATAAACCAGGTTACCCGGGAGAAGTGTGAGAACCCAGTGGACAAAGTCCTCACTACAGAGGGAATCGTCGGGCTCGCCAACCACACTGTTCTCATCTCAAAAGATGGCACCGAGAGGATATTGGCCGACAGCGGAGCCCCCATCCGCGATATGGACAGTAATATTATCGGGGTTGTTCTCGTCTTCAGGGATGTTACCGAGATGGCGATATTAGAGAATGAACGTCAAAGAGCGCAGAAACTCGAATCCCTGGGAATTCTCGCAGGAGGAATAGCCCACGATTTCAACAATCTCCTTACTGCAGTACTTGGAAACGTGTCTGTTGCGAAGATTGAGACGACGAGTGATAGCAATGCGTACGAAAGGCTTGTCGAGGCGGAGAGGGCACTAATCCGTTCGAAAGACCTGACAACGCAACTTCTCACATTCGCAAAGGGCGGGGTTCCTGTGAAAAAGTTAACCTCCCTCAGTAAGCTGATAGGGGAAGCCTCAATCTTTGCCCTGAGGGGCTCCAATGTGAAATGCAGGATATCCATTGCGGACGACCTTGCCCCTGTGGAGGCGGACGATGGGCAGATCGCTCAAGTTTTGAACAACCTGTTGATCAACGCGGACCAGGCGATGCCCGAAGGTGGGATTGTCGAGATTGTTGGGAATAACATATCCCTGGGAAAGAGAACTTCCCTGCCACTTGATGAGGGTACGTACGTAAAAATATCGGTTAAGGATCATGGAGTTGGGATCCAGGAAAAGCATTTGTCAACCATATTTGACCCCTATTTTACGACCAAGCAGAAGGGTAGCGGACTGGGGCTGGCAACTGCACATTCTATAGTGAAAAACCATGATGGATATATCGGTGTGGAGTCCAGGGTGGGCGAGGGAACTACCTTCCACATCTACCTCCCTGCCGGGGAAGGTTCTGTCATTGGGGTTGAGCAAGAGGATGATCTAATCACCCCTGGTGAGGGGAGAGTGCTTTTGATGGACGATGAGGAGATCGTTAGGAGTGCAGCGACTGGCCTGATCGAAAGCCTCGGATACGAGGTGGTGCTGGCACTGGATGGTGCTGAAGCGATCCGCCTCTACAGCGAAGCAATCGATTCGGGAAATCTGATCGACGCGGTGATTGTGGATCTTACAGTCCCGGGAGGGATGGGAGGCAAGGAGGCGATAGGCAGGCTTCTCGAGATCGACCCCGATGTAAAAGTCATCGTATCCAGCGGCTATTCGAGCGACCCGATTATGGCTAACTTCAGGGAATACAGTTTTAAAGGCTGCCTGGCAAAACCATACCGGCTTGTGGACCTGGGCAAAGTTCTCCATGAGGGGATAACGGGGAAACTATAATTGATATATGGCAGTCACACGAGAGCAGTAAATTACGAATTGTAGTATCTCAAAAAGGG
>CAYSOQ010000358.1:0-1994 GCA_964432685.1 uncultured bacterium | reverse complement strand
CACCTCCCTTATAGTGAGTTGCCTTTCACTGTTGGAATGGGCCGAGAAGAATGTAGATGAAGTAGAAGCTGCGCTGCTTTAAAAAAAGTTGCAGAAGGATAAATTTACGCTGGAAGATTTCAGCCTTCAGTTGAAACAGATGAAGCGCATGGGAGGCGCGGCTAAAATCCTGGAGATGATTCCAGGCATGCAGCGTATGAAAGTACTCCCTGATCCGACGAAGGTCGAAAGGGAAATAAAATCTGTCGAAGCGATGATCTCATCGATGACAAGGAAAGAGCGGCGTGACCCGGTGATTATCAATGGGAGCCGAAGGAAGCGTATTTCAAAAGGAAGTGGAACATCCGTTCAAGAAATCAACCGACTCTTAAAGCAGTTTTATCAGGCAAAAAAAATGATGAAAAGGATGGCGTCAGGTAAGCGGGGAGGTTTGGACAGAATGATGCCCTTTTGAGGGCTTACATGGGGTGCTCCGCTTGGGTCCTGATGTCCTTGGCGAAAATAAAAATGAAGACAGTGTTCCAATTGGACAAGAAAAACTGATATAAACGTGAGAAGTGGGGCTTCAGCATGTTGAAGTCTTACTTCATAATCAACAGAGGGGTTTATACATGGCAGTTAAGATCAGACTGGCCCGCAAGGGTAGACATAAGCGGCCTTTTTTTCGAATGGTCGTTGCGGATGAAGAGTCACCAAGGGACGGAAAGTTTATTGAAATACTCGGCACATATGATCCGCTTGGTGAAAAAAGTACAATCAACATCCACGAAGATAGAGCAGTGTACTGGTTGAAAAAGGGGGCAAGGCCGACAGAAACAGTGAGGTCAATTTTTAGAAAATCTCAATTGTTCAAACAAGCATTAGGGCAGAACGCGTCATAAACGGACAAGGTGGGATAGCGCGTCCCGGAAAAATTCCTCTCCACCGAAGATTCGAATGGAGGTAGCGTCGATGAAAGACCTGATTGAGTATATTTCGAAGTCGCTGGTCGATAGACCCGAGAGTGTTACGGTAAGAGAAACGGAAGGGGAAAAAACGACGATTATTGAATTGAGGGTTGCCCAGGAGGACTTGGGAAAAGTCATCGGAAAACAGGGCCGAACAGCCCGGGCAATGCGGACAATATTAAATGCTGCGGGGACAAAAATAGGGAAAAGGTGTGTTCTTGAGATCCTGGAATAAGTTGATGTTTGCCAGCATAAGTTAATATTTGAGTGAAGACTATATTACAATTGGAAAAATCCTAAAGCCGCTTGGGCTTCGGGGTGAGGTCAAGGTCGCGCTTCTGACGGATTTTCCTGACCGCTTTAACAGCCTTCGGGATGCAATGGTTTGTGCTGAAGGGAGTGACCCTGTACGTTTAGAGATTTCTTCAGTACGTCATGGCCCCCCATTTATTTATTTAACTTTTATGGGGCGAACGAATATCCATGCTGTCGAGTCATTGCGAGGTGCCCTGCTTAAAATTCCCGAGGAGGAGCGGCTTACTCTTCCGGAGGGGCAGTATTTTTATGACGATTTGATCGGTATGGACGTATTTGTAAAATGCGGGGGGAAGTTAGGAAAGATTACAAGAATTTTTGAAGCAGGGAGTAATGATATATTTGTTGTTTCGAATGGTCAGCGTGAATATCTTATTCCTGCCATACAAAAGGTGATCAAGACCGTCCACCTGGAGCAGGGACGTCTACTGATTGAGCCAATGGAAGGCTTACTGGATCTGTGATGCGGTGCGATGTCATCACATTATTTCCCGAGATGGTCATGGCTGTTTTAGGGGAAAGCATCCTTAAAAGGGCACAGGATCGTAATCTACTGGATATTCGATGTCACCAGTTGAGGGATTTTGCATCAGGGAAACATCGTATAACCGATGACACGCCCTATGGCGGGGGGGGGGGGGGGGTTCTGAAACCTGAACCCATTTTTGCCCCCCTTGGAGGAGGGAGAGAGGGGGGTGGGGGTGTTGGGGGGGTGCTGGCAAGCTCGTCGGG
>CAYSOQ010000357.1:0-1997 GCA_964432685.1 uncultured bacterium | reverse complement strand
TCGTTCGTAAAAAATATGGCACCCTGGACGAGGGTATCGTCCAGGAAGAGGCTTGTGAAGAAAATGTCAGGTTACAGCTCGTAAATCTTCAATCCTTCCCTTTTGTGAGGGAGAGGCTCGAGAATGGGAAAATCAGCCTTCACGGCTGGCTGTATCGGGTGAAGACGGGAGAAGTGCTGTTTCTTAGCAGGGAGACAGACACGTTCACTCTGCTCGCCTGAAGGAGGCGAAAATTGATGGAAAAGAAAAAAACAGTAATCGTAAAAGATTCCATGGGTGAGATGGAAGTCCCCGAAGAGGCTTATTACGGAGCGTCTACCCAGAGGGCCGTCCTCAACTTCCCTGTTTCTGGAAGTAGGGTCCCGAGGGAAATTATACACGCCATCGCCCTGATCAAACTCGCAGCCTCCCAGGCAAACGGGGACTTAAAACTTCTCTCGGGGGAGATCTCATCCTCTATCATCCGTGCGGCAGAGGAAATCCTGGAGGGGAACCTCAGCGACCAGTTCCCCGTCGACGTGTACCAGACCGGCTCCGGAACATCCACCAACATGAACGTAAACGAGGTGATTGCAGCCAGGGCTAACGAATTACTCGGGGGAAACCGTTGGGAACGGAAACCGGTCCATCCAAACGATCACGTAAACCTGGGTCAATCGAGTAACGATGTGATTCCCGCTTCCCTTCACATCGCTACCAGAATGCTCTCTGGAGGAAAGTTGCTCCCTGCCCTCGATCTCCTTGCGGCCACATTCAGGAAAAAAAGCGAGGAGTTCGCGAAAGTGGTCAAGATAGGGCGTACACACTGGCAGGATGCTGTACCTATCACACTGGGGCAGGAATTTTCTGCATACACATCCTCCATTTCACGCCACAGAGAAGGGATCGCTCAAGCTCTTGAAGGACTGGAGGAGCTTCCTCTCGGGGGGACAGCTGTGGGAACGGGGCTCAACTGCCATCCTGATTTCGCTGAGAAATCTGTAGAAGTCATTTCCCGCCGTACGGGGATTCCCTTCAAGGTTGCCCGAAACAATTTCGCCGAACTGGGAGGAAAGGACTCCCTGACAGCATTATCCCGGGGCATGTCCTCGCTGGCATCCTCCCTCTGTAAGATCGCCTCCGACATACGGTTCCTCTCATGCGGACCCCGGTGCGGAATCGGGGAACTCAACCTTCCCCCCCTTCAGCCAGGTTCATCCATCATGCCTGGAAAGATCAATCCTGTTATTCCAGAATCTGTCCTCCAGGTGGGGGCCAGGGTTATGGGAAACGATGTGACTGTTTCTTTCGCCAATGCGTCGGGGAACCTGGAACTGAACGTTATGATGCCCCTAATGGGGTTCACCATAATCGAATCTATCAGCCTCCTCATGAATGTTTGCAATCTGTTCGCGGAGCGCTGCGTCAGCGGGATTAGTGCCAACGAGGATACGTGCAGGAACCTCATCGAACAGAGTCTTGCCATGGTTACACCCCTCGCCCTGAAAATCGGGTACGACAGAGCATCAGATGTGGCAAAGGAAGCGTACCGAATGGGGAAGACCGTGAGGGAAGTTCTCCTTGAAAAGAAATACCTCACCGATGAGGAGGCAGAGGAAATTCTCGATCCCTGGAAAATGGTCTGACCCTCCCATGGACCCCCAGAGAGCTCTAATAGAGGAAGCATTCTTTGCGGGAGTTTCAGCAGCCGCCCCCGAAGCCACCATCCCTATCTACCTTGTGATGGAGGGGAAGAGAATCCTTTTGGGAAAGAAAGGGAAGATCGCCGACATGACTCCCCTTCGAGATGGGCGTCTATGTATCATCGCATCGGGGAAAGCGGCATCCAGAATGTTCCACACAACAATATCCATTACGGGCCCCCCCAACATGAGCCTTGTAATCTCTCCCCCAGGCGAGGTTGCCATTCCGGGCACGCCTTGGATCAGGGGATCCCATCCCCACCCCGACTCTGATTCGCTCCTGGCTGCCAAAGAGATCCTGCACTTCTGTGACGG
>CAYSOQ010000356.1:0-2006 GCA_964432685.1 uncultured bacterium | reverse complement strand
CCTTCATCTGCATCATCTAGACAGGCGAGAAAGGCAGTAGACGGGTCTATCACAGGCGTGATGTTCTGCGCTAGTTATTCGATCTCTCGGCCGTCCATAGGAATGAAACCCCAGTTATCTGCCCATGCCGAGTTGTAGATCTTTTTGACCACCCCGAGTTCCCTCTCAAAGTGTTTAAGATCAAACTTTCTTATCCGTACAGGTGTCTTTCTCTTCATTCTTGCGCTCACTCTCTCGATGCCCCTTGGGATGAAACCTGAATATTCAGTGTAATAGGCATATAGATCTTTCTCCTTTACGAATCCCCTTCCCTCGAGGAGTGCCCCATAGTACGGGTAGTTGTAGGGCATCATAATAAATGGGGGAGAATCAAATCCTCTGGTCAATACTCCCACCTCGTCGTTGGTGTTGAAATTCATCGGCCCGATCACTCTCTTCATCCCCCTGTCCCTGTGAAACTCTTCCACAGCCTCCATGAGTGCCGCCGCTACGCCCCCGTCATCAATAGAATCGAAAAACCCGAAGAAGCCGGTTTGGTTCCCATGATATTTCAAGTATTTACGGTCTATGTGGGCTGTCGCGCGGCCCAGGATATTCCCCACTTTGTCCCGTGCAAGAAAATAGCGTACCTCTCCATGAGCAAAGAATGGGTTCTTATCTGGATGGAAAAACTGCTTCCTTTCAAATATCAGGTGGGGAACGTAGCAGGAGGATTTCTTGTAAAGTTGATGTGGGTAGGTTATGAAATCGAGCAGTTCTTTCTTCGTGGAAACTGGCTCGACGAGGACCAAAGCCGGACCCCTATATGACCTTAAATTTCCGACCTACCTTCGACAATTTGTCGAGGGAAAAATCGATATGTTCCTTTGTGTGGGTTGCCATAAGACTAACCCGCAATAGACAATCCCCTTCAGGGACAGCGGGAGCCACCACAGGGTTCACGAACACTCCCTCATCCTGGAGCATCATACAGGCCCTGAAGCTGCTTACTGAATCGCCGATTCGAACGGGTATGATAGGTGTTTCCGTTTTCCCCGTGTTGAAACCGAGATCGATTAGCCCCTTTTTCATCCTTTCAGTGTTCTCCCAGAGCATTGCGATCCGTTCCGGTTCCCTTTTCATGATTTTTAGAGAGGTGAGCACAGCCGCCACATTCGATGGAGGCATGCTCGCGCTAAACATGAGTGCCCTCGAGTTGTGCTTCAGAAACTCGATAGAATCTTCATCCGAAGCGATAAACCCTCCAAGGGCGGCAAGAGATTTACTGAAAGTCCCCATAATAATCTGTACATCGTCTGTTACCCCGAAATGGTCAGAAGTACCGGCCCCATGATCCCCGAGCACACCGATTCCGTGGGCATCGTCCACCATCAGGGCAGATTTATATTCCCTGCAGAGCCGCACAATCTCAAGGAGATTCGCAATGTCCCCTTCCATGCTGAACACACCATCAACGACTACGAGTTTTCCCTTGTCCTCTGGCAAACCCGAGAGGATCCTCTCGAGATCCTCCATGTCATTGTGGTCGAACTTCAACATTTTCCCGAAACTCAACCTGGCCCCATCGATTATGCTCGCATGGTCATATTTATCGGTTATCACGTATTCGCCCTTTCCCACCATGGCCGAAATAGAGCCGAGATTTGCCTGGAACCCGGTTGAGAAGACGAGTGCCTTCTCCTTTCCAACCAGTTCCGCAAGCTCTTCCTCGAGCAGCGTATGGATATCCAGGTTCCCGTTCAGGAATCTCGATCCAGCGCACCCGGTCCCGTACTTCTCCACTGCCTCTACAGCCGCCTTCTTCACCTCAGGATGAGTGGTCAACCCGAGATAGCTGTTTGAGCCGAGCATGACTACATCTTTCCCCTCAATGGTTACTATCGGATCCTGGGCGGAAGAAATCTCCCGGAAAAATGGATAGATTCCCATCTCCTTAAAAGTCTTCGAGTCCATGTAGCTAACGATTTTTTCCAATATGGCCATTCCGTCGGGCATTTTGATTTCCT
>CAYSOQ010000355.1:0-2053 GCA_964432685.1 uncultured bacterium | reverse complement strand
TTGCATCATGATCATTACCTGCGCTCAATAGAGCAGTGATCACAGCCTGATCGGCTTCTGAGCGGGAGGGGTAACGGTCACCCTGGACCCATCCATTTTTAATAAGGTCTTTAATGTTAGGGGAGACCTTTAATTCATTGAGATCAACTGTCGGTTGGTTTTCTGAGAAGAAGATTCGTGAAGTGCCTTTCGCGGGTGGTTCTTCTCGGTAATCATCGAAACTCTCAAGGTTATATCTTCGCTTGGGATGAAACTCGTCTATTTTACAGGGGATTGGATTCGATGGGTCTTTGACATTAAGGGTTCCTGGCAACCTCATGACACGCGATATATCAAAGATGTGATCGCCATTGAGATGTTTGCCCAGGCCATAGAGGTAACCCTCGATTTGGTCAATATCCTCCTGGTTCTTGATATAGTATGGTTCCTTTAACAGCCAGTAGAGGTGGTAACCATTGCCAGTATGAACGGTTATGGAAGGTTGAAGCTCAGAAGGGAGTACTTCTCGTACATGAGGTAGGATTGCTTCTTTGTCACCATTGAAATCTTCTTTGTCGAGGTCAGCATAGAGGGTCGTGACACACAGAACATCTCCCCTTGTACCACCCTTTTCTCCTTTTCTGGGACTTGCACCGAAATAAACATTAAGTCCACGTTCACCAGCAACTGATATCATCCCCCAATCTAGGTCTTCGGGCCTCTTAACAGAACTTCTATTATCGAAGCGACCCTTTGCCTCTATCAGGCGGAATTCTATCCATCCCTCGACATTGCTAAAAATAACCTTAAGAAACTCAAGTATTTCCTTTGGTGTTTCCATTCCTGAACTCTCTCCATGCTTCCAAAATTCCATCTACAACTCGCATTTTCAGCCCATCATCGATCTCAATCAACGGCGCGAAAAAACGCTCACCACCCTGACTTACCCACGCCCTAACAGGCATTGATACCCACGGCTCTCGACCTGCCTGCTGGATAATCCTGAAATCACGGACAACGATTTCATCATCGAACTTCACATCCACATACGCCTTCAAGTTGCCTTTGTCCATCTTCCTGATCCCGCTAATCTCGATATCCATTTTATCTATCTCCAGTTAAGGACCATCTTTTACCAAACGGTTCTCTTCGATGTATCGATAAACATCCTGTTGACGGAATCTGATACTCCTCCCGCATTTGATTGCATATCTGCCGAGTTCTCGCCTCCCCCAAATCCAAGCGCGAAGGGTGTTCGGAGAGATGCCGAGAACCTCCGAAACTTCCGCTACTTTCATCAGCCTATCCATCAACAGAATACTCCAATTAAAAAAGAAAAAACCTCCGTAGCTTCTACACTACGAAGGTAAATCTATTGATGGAACTTAGGCTGTCACGGAGATATAAAATTTAAATTAAATCTTCGTATCCTCCCATGATAAGGTCGTCGGCTGCTTTTATCATATCCTTAACTCTTTGTATTCTTGTCTCCCTGGAAGGTCTCTCTTTATCCTCAATGCTTTCTATTTCCTCGTCACTTTTACCTTCAGCTTTCATTTCGTCATATCGCTCTTCCCATTTGTCTCCAGGATCAGGGAAAACCTCATCGGTAATTTCCGCATATGTCATTCCTTCATTTTTCATATCCCAAAGTAGCATTGCAATATCATACCGTATGTAACTAATCCTTTTATACTTCTTAATTATTTTTTCCTGCGCCTTTTTATAATAATATTCTACTAATTTAATAATTTCTTCCTTTGATCGTCTCGGATTAATAATAAGGTGTATTCTATCTGGCCAATCTGGATGTTTAACCGGATCAGGACCTATTATTTGTTTATACTTTGAATCAAGCGGCATAAAGATATATACGCGTTTCTTGAAACCTTTAGAGAACAGTTCATCATTATCAGGATTCGGATGCCTTTCTAACAAAAGATCATACTTTTCCAGAAAATATCTTCGCGTTTCCTTATCTAATTCATTGTATCTCTCTCCAACTTTCTTCTGAACCTTCCCTCTGTGTTAATATAAGTGAGACATATATCGGTTCTTAATTTAGTGAAGGGGG
>CAYSOQ010000354.1:0-2055 GCA_964432685.1 uncultured bacterium | reverse complement strand
GTCAACATAGGTGCCTATGTCTGTGTCTATGTGATAATAGTACTCCTCATAGCACGGACAGTATGTTCGAGGAGATACTTTAAATAGAATATGAAAGTTGATCGTGAGATCATAATCGGACCTGGCCGCACCTTCAGGGGTTTCTGGAAGGACCTCTGGCAATTCCGTGATCTTTTCTACTTCCTTTCATGGAGGGATGTCCTCGTCCGCTATAAACAGACTGCCGTGGGTATAGCCTGGGCAATACTTAGACCCCTCCTCATGATGATCGTCTTTACCCTTATATTTTCAAAGCTTGCCAGGTTTCCCAGCGATGGGAACGCTCCATACTCCCTCCTCGTCTTCGCCGGCATGTTGCCATGGCTATTTTTCTCGAGTGCGCTCACTGAATGCAGCGGTTCACTCGTAGGTCACGCCCCCATGATTACGAAGATTTACTTTCCACGTATTATCGTACCTGCAAGCTCTATTCTCGTGAGCCTCGTCGATTTTCTCATTTCCCTCATCATCCTTTTTTTCTTCATGGTCTTATACGGGTTTTATCCTGACTGGCATGTCCTTTTCCTTCCCTTCTTTCTCCTACTTTCGATACTTTTCTCCTTCGGTCTTGGTTTATGGTTTGCCGTGCTAAATGTAAAGTACCGGGATTTCAGATACGTAGTCCCATTCCTGGTTCAGGTCGGGCTCTACGTGTCTCCAGTCGGCTTCAGCAGCAGTGTGGTTCCAGGGAAATGGCGTCTCCTCTATTCCCTGAATCCCATGGCCGGGGTGATCGACGGTTTCCGGTGGGCCCTACTCGGGGGGGAATCCTCCCTGTACTTGCCGGGACTTATCCTTTCTCTCGTTGTCATCACTATATTGTGTGGAACTGCTTTTCGTTACTTCAGGAAAGCAGAGCGTGAGTTCGCAGATGTAATCTGAGGTGTAAATGATGGGAAGAGTAATCAAAGCCGAAGGGCTGGGAAAGTGGTATTCCATCAGCAGGGAGTCCCATGAACCGTACGGGACCCTCCGGGACGCAATCACTAGTGGAGTGAAACGACTTCTGAAGAATAGGGCCAATCCTCTTCGAAGGGGAAACGGGCAGAGCATATCCGGGCACGGGGAGGGTTTCTGGGCCTTGAGGGATGTCTCATTTGAAGTTTCGAAGGGGGAGAGGATCGGTATCATCGGAAGGAATGGCGCCGGGAAAACAACCCTTCTGAAAATTTTGAGCCGTATTACGGAACCTACAGAGGGAAGGGCAAGGATCAGGGGGAAGGTTTCGAGCCTCCTTGAAGTGGGGACTGGATTCCATCCGGAACTCACAGGCAGGGAAAATGTCTTCCTCAACGGGGCGATTCTAGGAATGAGAGGAAGGGAGATCAGAAAAAAATTTGACGAGATTGTTGCCTTTGCAGAAGTAGAACGCTTCCTCGATATGCCGGTAAAACGCTATTCTTCCGGAATGTATGTAAGGCTGGCTTTCGCTGTTGCAGCCCACCTAGACCCGGATATTCTCCTCGTTGACGAGGTCCTCGCAGTGGGTGATGCTGGGTTCCAGAAAAAATGTATCGGTAAAATGCGGGAAGTCGGAAGGGAAGGGCGTACTATCCTTTTTGTGAGTCATAATATGGCTGCAGTGGAATCGACCTGCGAAAAGGCGATTATCATCAAGGATGGGCAGAGCTCAAAAGTGGGAAATGCGAAGGATATGATAGGGGAATACCTGGATGATGTGAAATTTTATTCCTCTCTTCCCCTGGGGGAGAGGGTGGACAGAAATGGAAGGGGAAACATCCGCTTTACGGAAATTCAACTCGAGGGCAGGGGGGGAGATAAGACATTCGAAATAGGTGAGGATATTGTTGTGTCCATGAGGGCAGAGAGCAGCTATTCCATGGATGTACATGTGAGGCTCGCCTTATCGATCCGTTCGCAGAATGATGTCCCCCTCATTTCGTGCGATTCTATACAGAAAGCGGAAACGTACCGTATTCCCGCAAAATCGGGAGTAAAAATAACCTGAACAATTCCCGGTCCTCCTGTGCATCTCGGTGAAGAGCACAATAGGTT
>CAYSOQ010000353.1:0-2068 GCA_964432685.1 uncultured bacterium | reverse complement strand
TCTGCAACCAGGATGGAGCACCCTCGAGATCCCTCCTTTTTCCTGAGGTATTGTGTTGCGAGGCTGGCAATACCTTTCTTTTCATCCTCGTCGGGGCGGACGAAATGTAGTGCGTTGTAGAGGAGAGCCTTGTCTATGGGAGTTGTCACCGCGGCGGAATACCCCTGTTTCATGATCTCGTCAAGGTCCGGTTCCCTCTCTCCCTCAACAGCAAGGATCAGCTTTAGATCACGGACCATGTTGTCTGCCTTGATTCCCCTGGCAAGTTCAAAGGGGTCCATGTCAAGGCCCTTCTCCACTACAACCGCGATCTGGAACCCTTTTTCCCTGGAAGCCGACGTAACAAGCAGTGCGAAAGCCTGGGCTGCCCCTTCGACGGAGAATGTGGGGACTCCCCAGGAAGATAAGTATCCCTGTATTTCCTCGGATGTTTCTCGATCCGAGGAAACGATGAGGATGCGGGTTTTCTCGAGGACTGACAATCCCTCCATGTGGGGAAGGATGGACTGTTGCTTTTTAAGTGGCAGGGATACCCAGAAGGTAGTGCCCACATCCGGTGTGCTTATTATGCCTATCTCGCCTCCCATCAGATCGACCAGTTGCTTGACGATGGTCGTTCCCAGGCCGGTTCCACCGAAACGGCGGCTGATGGAACTATCCGCCTGGGTGAATCGCTCGAATATCCTTCCCTGGGCTTCAGGGGATATTCCTATCCCCGTATCTGAAACCTCGAATCGTATGGTTACAACATCTTTGTTTTCATCCATGAGTTCCGCTTTTAAGGTCACCTCTCCCTCTTCTGTGAACTTTATTGCGTTTCCAAGCAGATTTAGGAATATTTTTCTCAGCTGGACAGGGTCTCCCCTGAGCAGGAAGGGAATTTTCGATGAGAAACGGGTTGACAGGGTTAGGCCTTTATTCCTGGCAACGGGGGACACCATTGCGAGGGTTGTTTTCACGAAGGAGTAAAGGTCGAAATCGACTGATTCGATCGGGAATTTCCCAGCTTCAATTTTTGAGATATCGAGAACATCCTCAATTAGTGAGAGGAGTGTGTTGGCGGAAGCATCGATTGTGACAGCCTGGTCTTCCTGCTCCGGGCTTAGATTTGTGTCCTTTAAAAGGGCCACCATTCCCAGGATTCCGTTAAGGGGTGTGCGCATCTCGTGGCTCATGTTGGCAAGAAACTGGCTTTTCGCCTGGTTTGCCTCCTCAGCTGTCTTGATTGCTTCGTTAAGCTTTTTAAGGAGCGTAGAAACATAGGCAGGTAGCACGATGAGCCCCATCATAAGTCCAGAGGCGATAGCAGTGTGGCTTATCCAGTACTCGTTCCGTGTGGCCATCAGGCCGAAGGCGGAGACGCTTAGGACGGTTGACGCGATGAGGTAGCGGTTTCCATAGCGGAAACCATTCCCGAAGGTAACCCACAGGAGCACGATAAAGTAGGGAGACGCATCCTTCCCCGTGAGATACATGACAACAACTGAACCCCCTATATCTCCCACCATTCCTATAACCCGGCGAAGCGGGGATATTTTCCTGGGGCGGAAGATGATAGTCAGGAAGAGAAGGATGGAAAATGTCAGGTAAAAGGCCACATACTCAACGGCGAAGAGTTCATTTGGTTCGATCAGTCCATCTTTTTTCGTGTAATAGATCAGGTATAAGAGAGCTATGAATACCAGTACCACACGGATCAGGGCCTGTTCATGCTCTGAGTCGGGCCGGTTTGCCAGCCGCTCTCTAAGCCCCCTGATTTTTCTTTTTACCCATGTGGAGGGAACGTAATGATCTCTTTTGATTTGGGTTTTTTGGTTCACTCTTCCCTCTCTTTTGCGGCAGTGGTCCCCATAACAGTAAATCTTCTTATCGGATAAACAGTTAGAAACTTGATGAAAAGACAGTTCAGAGTGGAGAGGAAAAACCAGGTTCCAGTTCATCAAATCCGAAGCACGAAATACGAAATCCTAAACAAATTTGAATCACCAAAATTCGAAACAAATACAACATTACAATTTACTATCGTTTTGAACATTTGTATTTCGAATGTGTGATTTGTTTAGTCTAA
>CAYSOQ010000352.1:0-2070 GCA_964432685.1 uncultured bacterium | reverse complement strand
CCCCGCCGGCAACCCTGAAAGTAAACCTCTTTCTGAACTCCCCCATGGAACCGGTGATTCGGATCCTGTCTCCCTCTACATCCAACTTGAAAGAAACTCCGCCCCGGATCACTTTCTCGTGACTTTCAATGGCTGAACCGGCCCAACGCCTCCTATCCTCCCCTGAATGCACCGCGAAAAGAGAGTCGCCCTTTCTCACCGGAAAGGGCACCTTGAGCCATCTCTTCCCCTCCCTCACCTGAGTCGCAATGAGGGTAAACCCTGTCCCTTTTCCATCAAGGAGGCTTTGGACACGCAACCGCTCCCCCTTATTCACCCGATGGGCCCCCTCAACAAATACATAGGGGGTCCTCACCTCCACAATCTTCCCCAGAAAATCCCCAACGCTTCCCCCTTCTTCTGAAGAAACAGTTATTCCCTCCCTTTCCCCCGAAAAAAGTCCCTCCGTCTGCTCTCTCCCTGTTACCCTGGAAAGGATCTCCCTCCCCTCCTCAACCCCTTCTTCCTCCATGCCACGGATCACACCCTCCAATACTTTCCTGTATCCCCTCACTACTTCATACACATACCCGGCACTCCTGAGTCTCCCCTCTATCTTCAGTGCCCTTACCCCGAGCTTCACAAGCTCGGGAATGCGATCCACAAGTAACAGGTCTCTTGCTGAAAAGAGGGGTTTCTCTCCTCCCTTCTCATCTTTGTACACCCTCCTGCAGGGCTGCACGCACTCTCCCCTGTTCCCGCTCCTGCCGCCCAGATAGCTCGAGAAAAAACACTTTCCCGAATAGGAGAAACAGAGGGCACCATGGACAAACACCTCCACATCGATGGGGCTCCTTCGAATCGTCTCCTTGAGATGGGGATATTCCAGGTGCCGTTCGAGGATTGCCCTTTTGACGCCGAGTTCCGCAAGCACCTGCAGCATCCTCGAGTTGACACAACCCATCATTGTGCTGGCATGAATTTCCGTATCGGGGAAGTTGCTCCTTAAAATTTCGATGACACCCAGGTCAGCCACGATCAAGGCATCGGGATTGAAAAGGATGGCTCTCGACACGAGGTCAATGAAATCTCCCAGTTCTTTTTCCTGAACCAGGCTGTTCATCGCAATATATACTTTCACTCCCCTTTCATGGGCGTAAGGAATCAGGCCTGCAAGGTCGGGAAGGGAAAAATTATCAGCCCTCATGCGGGCATTGAAGCGAGAAAGGCCCAGGTACACCGCGTCGGCCCCTCCCTCAATTGAAGCGAAAAATGTCTCCCTGTTCCCCGCTGGAGCCAGGATCTCCGGTCTATCCAGATTTCCCCCTCCCATGGAAGAACGTATGATTTTCCCCGAAGAAACAGATTTATTCTTTTCCGAATGTACTTTTTTTCTCATTGCAATCCGTTAGACCCTAGTTTCACCAGGTCCCTTTCGAAGACAGCCCCCTGTAATGTCCAATTTCTTCTTAGTGAAGATACCACTATAGTTTAAACTGTTACGGATTGGGGATAAACATGAAGGACCGGGAATGAATAGTTTTTTCTATAAGGGTGTTACCCATGCGTTATAATTCTATTGAATTTATACATCTGTAGAGAAGATCCACTTATCCGTTGGATCGAGGAGGATTTGATGTCGAAAAAGATCCGTATTTTTGGAAAGGACACTTGACCCTACACAAACCGCGCCCGTGAGGATTACGCGAAAAAAGGGTACGAAGTAGAATATGTCGATGTAACCCGTTCTGCCGAGGGGAAAAAGGAGATGATCGGCCTCTCAGGAGGGACCCTGGTTCCGGTCCTCGTCGAGGATGGCGAGGTATCCATCGGCTTTGGTGGAACGTGAGCAGCTTGACACAAGGTTGCAGTTTGCAGCCTGATTACCCGATAGCACAATCAAGAGAGGTAAACATGAGATCATCAACGAGGTATGTATGTCTAATACTCACTGCCGCTCTCCTATCCTGGGCCGTCCCTGCCGGGGCTGTGTTGAACAGTTTTGATACGGCATCCGTGTTGGAGAAGGGAAATAAATCGGCAACTCTCGGAATTTCCGGTGCTGAAGATATTTTCTCTATCTTCGGAAAA
>CAYSOQ010000351.1:0-2090 GCA_964432685.1 uncultured bacterium | reverse complement strand
GCGAAGGAAGTGTGTGCGGGGGGCTCTTAACTACCCGTATCAACAGTTATAATTTCAGTGTGAATACCATTTCGGGAGGGAATTACTGAAAAGGAGGTAGAGATGAGAAGAATCAAACTGTGTATAGTGGCTATTGCCACGCTGACAATGGTAGTAACCGGGATTACGGGAGTCGAGGGTGGCACCAGGTTCTTCACCATCGGTACGGGCGGCGTGACGGGTGTCTATTATCCAACTGGAGGCGCCATCGCACGGATCGTAAACAAGAAGAAGAAGGAGTACGGCATGAGGCTGACGGTGGAGTCCACAGGGGGGTCCGTGTACAACATCAACGCCATCATGTCGGGCGACCTTGACTTCGGGATCGTGCAGTCTGACCGCCAGTTCCAGGCATTCAACGGGAGCGGTAGCTCCGAGTGGGCGGGTAAACCGCAAAAGGAGTTGAGGGCGGTCTTTGCTATCCACCCAGAGAGCCTGACCCTGGTCGCAGCCGTTGACTCAGGGATTAAAACCATCAAGGACCTGAAGGGTAAAAGGGTCAATATCGGCAACCCCGGCTCCGGCCAGAGGCAAAACTCCATTGACGCGTTGACAGCTGCTGGCATCGACTATGAGAAGGACATCTCGGCCGAAGGGCTGAAGGCGGCGGAAGCCCCCGGAATGCTGCAGGACGGCCGTATCGATGCCTTTTTCTACACAGTGGGGCACCCCTCTGGGGCTTTCAAAGAGGCCACCAGTGGGACGAGAAAGGTGAGATTCATCCCCATTGTGCTTCCAAAAAAGTTTTATGATAAATTCCCCTACTATGCACCCAGCGTAATCCCCGTTTCACTCTATCCGGGGGCGGCAAACGATAAAGATGTCCCCACCTTTGGCGTGAAGGCAACCTTCGTGACAACTGCGAAGGTAAAGGAGGATTACGTCTATCACCTGGTTAAGGAGATTTTCGAAAACTTCGATTCCTTCAAGAAGCTGCACCCGGCCTATGCAGTCCTTACCAAGAAAAACATGCTCGAGGGACTTTCCGCGCCTCTCCACGACGGTGCGAAGAAGTACTACAAGGAAGTGGGCTTCATAAAGTAACCTTTTCCTGCGGGCGGGGCTATCATGGCCCCGCCTCCCTTTTGTCCATGACTTTTTGAGCCTGATAATAAGCGTTCGTTGAGTTGTGTGATGAGGAGCGCGCGGATGACGGAGAGAGAAAGAGGGGGTTTGCTTGACGAGGAGGGACACTTAATCATACCTGAGGAAGGCGATGAGGATTTTGAGGAAGCCCTCCGTATCGCCGAGGAAGAGGAAACGGGCTACCGGCATCCAGTGGGCTGGCAGAGGCATATCATCCCCATCATCGCAGTAACGTGGTGCATTTTCCAGCTCTCCATCGCCAGCTGGCTGCTCATGAACTCCATTTATATCCGCGCAATCCACCTTGGCTTTGCCATGCTCATCGCTTATTTCAGCTTTCCGGCGGTAAAGAGGCCCTTAACAGGCGCCCTCTCTTTTCTCTCCGTCCGCGATAAGATACCCCTGATGGACCTGGCATTGGGGGTCGCAGGCTGCGCAAGCGCTCTCTATCTCTGGCTCGACTACAGGGGCATCATGTCCAGGTATGGGGTATCCATTCCCCGGGACGTGATCATCGGCGCTATCCTCGTGCTTTTTCTACTCGAGGCTGCGCGCCGGGTCGTGGGGCCCGCCCTCACGGTAATTGCCACCGGTTTTTCCCTCTACGTTTTTTTCGCTGAACACATGCCAGAAGCCTTTGCCTTCAAGGCAGCCAGCCTGGGGAAGTACGTGGACAAGATATCCCTTTCCACTGAGGGGATCTACGGGATTCCTCTGGATGTGTCAGCTTCCATTGTTTTCCTCTTCGTCCTTTTTGGATCCATGCTCGAGCGGGCAGGGGCGGGAAAGTTCTTCATAGAACTTGCCTTAAGCCTCCTGGGGAGGTATAAGGGAGGGCCTGCCAAGGCCGCCGTCGTTGGCTCAGGCCTGACGGGCCTCGTCTCGGGCTCTTCCATCTGCTACATCGTAACCACGCGCACCTTTACCATCACGCTCATGAAGTACGTCGGACACCCGGGTAGGGG
>CAYSOQ010000350.1:0-2094 GCA_964432685.1 uncultured bacterium | reverse complement strand
CTCCCGCGGCGGCTAAAAGGCCGCACGCACCGGGAGGGATGCCTCTCTCACCACCGGAAAACCTCTCAACGCTCATTTCAACTGCCATATAACCTTCCTGAATTTCACCAAATTAGCCAAATTCGAAGCACTAAATCCGAAATCCTAAACAAATCCGAATCACCAAAATTCAAAACAAAACCAACACTATAATATGTATTTGTTTCGGTCATTTGTATTTTGAATTTATAATTTGTTTAGTGTTTCGTGCTTAGTATTTCGTGCTTTTCCGCTCTCCCTTTGAACTTTTTTGTTTTCCTCGGAATTCAGAATTCTGAATCCGGAATTACATTCTCTCCATTAAGGAGTTATATATATTGGTCAATAATTATTGGTTCCCATTCATCTTCCTCGGGGACGACGTCCATGGTGTTTCTGGGGCATGCCCACACGGCTTCCTTCGTTTTGTCTGTCACCCGTTCCCTCACGAACTTGTAGAAATGGGCGTCCCTGTCGGCAGACCAGGGGACCATCAGCCGGGCAATCGCCCCGCGGCCGTAATCGTAGCACCAGTCGCACTGAATACAGATCCCGCAGAAGAAGCAGCGCCCCGCCATTTCCACCGCCAGTTCCTCTTCGAGAGGAAGGGTCGTCTCCCTGAAGTTCATTTTCCGTTCAGCTATAGGAATCCGTCTTATATGTGCCCTCTCTATCTCCTCGAAATATCTTGTTTTGATCGTTTCGTAATAGGCGATCTCACTCCCTGATGTAATCTCAATATCGATTCCCGTCAGAGCCCGGTGGACTTCAAGGGCAGTATCCTGCCCCGATCCGATTGCCCTCACCACCATTCCCGTATCCCCGGCATTTTCCTCCCTTACGTCACCCGTGAGAAAGATTTTTTCATTCCTTTTTCCCTTCTCCTTAAGAAGTTCATACAGGCTTGAATCCTCCCCTATGGCAGTTATCACCCGGTCCACTTCGATTGTGAAGAAATCTCCTTCCAGGGGTACGGGACGGGCCCTCCCCGATTCGTCGGGGGCCCCCAGCCTGGCTCTCTGGAAGGTCATTTCGATGGAACCGTTATTTCCATTCTTCAGTTCGATGGGGATTGCGAGGAAGGTGAAGGTGATCCCCTCTTTCTCCGCTTCCTGGATCTCCCCTGGATGGGCGGTCATCTGTTCTGGTGTCCTCCTGTAGAAAAGAGAAACTTTTGACCCGAGCCTCACGGCGCTCCTGGCAACATCAAAGGAGGTGTAGCCCCCTCCGATTACAGCAACCCTCTCCCCTGTGCCAATCCTTTTCGCAAGAGATGATATTTTCCCTTCGTCCATCTCTTTTGAAAGGTTGATGTCCCTGAGGTAAGACACTCCCGACCAGACCCCGGGAAGACTGTCCCCGGGACAGCCGATCTTTTTCTCCTTGAGGGCCCCTGTGGCAACAATTACCGCATCGTACTCCTTCACCAGCTCTTTGAGCTCGCCTTTCCCCACAGGCGCGGACGTTTCGATCTTAACCCCGGCCCTTTCGATGTATTCGATCTCGTAGGCGGCTATCTCCTCGGGATACCGGTACCTGGGAATCCCGAATCGCATGAGGCCTCCCGCCTTCCGCTCCCGCTCGTAGACGGTTACGGCGTGTCCAAGGCGTTTCAGGAAGAAGGCGGCGGTAAGCCCCGCGGCCCCGCCCCCTATAACGACGACCTTCTTTCCTGTTGTATTGGGGAACTCTTCCGGAAAAATACCTTTCTCAAAGCCGTAATCGGCGGCAACTCTTTCAAGCGCCATAATATCCACGGGAGTGTCGAACTTTTCACGGTTGCAGGCCTTCTCGCAGGGGTGGTCACAGTATCTCCCGCAGCCCCCGGAAAAGGGGTTCGTCAGCTTGAGAACGTGGAAAGCCGTCTCAAAGTCTCCCTCTGACATGGCGAAGAGGAACCTCGGGATATCGTTTCTCGCGGGGCACCCCCCGTTACCAAGATGATCAGCGGTGTAACAGGGGCTCTTCCGTGCGTAATATATGGGAAAATAGCGTTTCATCTTCATTTTCAGCACACCAAGTACATTATATCACTCTACAATCAGACAGGTACCACAATATAAGATATAACTGTTT
>CAYSOQ010000349.1:0-2097 GCA_964432685.1 uncultured bacterium | reverse complement strand
CCATGGTAATCGTGAGAACAAGAGCTATACACGCATCACAGTGGATGAATATTGCAGTTTTATTTCAAAGATGATGGGCGGGATGACGGCGGAACAGAGGGCGATGATAGAACAGATGATGAAGAATCAAAAAGCGCCGAAGGTAATGGTTAAAAGGGCGGGGAGCGGTGGAAAAGTTGCTGGCTATAGTTCGGATATGTATTCGGTGGTTATCGATGGTAGCCCCCGGGGGAAGGTTTGGATTTCAACGGACAGTGCCTTGAACAGGGACGCAGGAAGGATAATGAAAAAGATATTTGCATATACGAGCAAGATGAAAAAGTGCTCTTCTATGGGTGGAGGGAGTGGAGGTTTCGAAGACACGAAGGCTTATCAGGATCTTCTGAAAAAAGGGTGGGTTTTGAAAGAGCTGATGGATGGGAAGGTAGAAAGCGAGGTGGTAAAGCTCGAGAAAAAGAGGGTCCCTGAATCGGAATTTATGGTTCCGGCGGGATACGCGTTGAAGCCCCTCAAGGATTTCATGAAATAGGATGTGACACGGCTTTTTTCATGTGAACACATAGATTGAGGGAGGAGGAGATGGCAAAGATCGTATCAGACACTCTTCGTGTTGAGATTTCGACGAAGAAGGGCGAGATCATCCACGACCTTGCAAAACTTTTCAATGAGAACCCCAACCGGATCATATCGATAGTGGGAACGGTGAATGAAGACGGGACCCCCAACACGGCACCCATGTCTCTTTTCTACTGCCCCGACGAGAGGACGGTCATCGCGGGAATGGTGAAGACTTCACAGACTGTTGCGAACATAAGGAGGGGTTCACCTCTCATCCTTGAGGTCCTCCATGATGGAGACATCGGCTTCGGCATCAGCGGTACGGGAAAGATTATCAAAGAACCCCTGGATTGCAGCGATGCCACACTGGCGATCAAGATAGAGGTAACATCCGTGAAGCGCGACACATCCCCCGCCCAGGTAATTACGTCAGGTGTAACCATCACTCCCCGGTCCGAGAGGGGCACTGCCTACGAAAAAGCCGCATGGGCGGAACTCACAGGAATCGCAAACCAGATGTAACCAGCCCCATCCTTCCTGAAGAATATTAATCGCATGGGCCAGTCTTGGACCATCAACTTTGATTGTGGTTACTATAAAGAAATGTTTTTCCGTGGTATCGCAATTTCCCGGATCAAGGTTGGGGATCACCTGAGACTTGGTGACATGGTGCTACTGGAAATCACCCAGATCGGAAAGGATTGCCACGACAGCGGGTGCGGTATCAAGAGGGCTATCGGCGATTGTATCATGCCGAAAGAGGGGCTGTTTGCGAGGGTTATCAGGGGAGGGGAAGTAGAGACAGGTGCCCCTCTCATATTCCTTAAAAAAAATAAATTGTCTAATTATTAGGCATTTCCTGCTTATTATATAGGCTACTTTTTCTCCTTTCCTTCCTCATATGATCTAAATATGTATCTGCCAGCCCATCAAATAATCATATATATCAGCTTGTTGTAAGGTTCCCACACATAATGGCACGGTCTATGCACTTTTTTACTCCGGTTAGTGTTTAATATTGTGGTCAAAGTGAGGAAGAACATTGAAAAGTGGGAGAATTCAGGGTTAGAGGAAAGAAAAGGGAGGAGACGGAATGAAGAGAGTAGAGTGCATAATCAAACCCTTCCGCCTGGATGAGGTGAAAGAAGCCCTGGGAGCTATCGGGGTCCCCGGGATAACTTTATCGGAAGTTCGCGGGTTCGGGAGGCAGAAAGGACACACGGAACTTTACCGGGGAGCAGAGTACACAGTCGATTTTGTTCCCAAGATCAGGCTTGAGATGGTAGTGGCCGATGATCTCGTGGATCGTGTGGTCCACGCGGTGATGGAAAAGGCAAAGACGGGAAAAATAGGAGATGGAAAAGTATTCGTCCATCCTGTGGACGAGGCCTTCCGAATCCGGACGGGAGAACAGGGAGAAGATTCCTTATAAGGAGGAAGAGGAGATGGTTATAAAAAACAGAAGGAACAGAAAGTTACTTGTCTGCTGGGTACCAATAGTAATAGTCTTACTTCTCTCCGTCAGAGCGAGCCACCAGG
>CAYSOQ010000348.1:0-2100 GCA_964432685.1 uncultured bacterium | reverse complement strand
CGATACATCCGAATTCAGAGTTCTGAATGCAGAATAAAAGCAGAACTCTCAGATGTGTTATGCTGGAAACTGGAAACTGGGAACTAGTTTATTTATGGCAGGTATCCTATATATAGTGGCGACACCTCTGGGAAACCTGGAAGACATAACCTTCCGTGCGATAAGGATTTTGAAGGAGTGCAGTGCAATTGCCTGCGAAGACTCCCGGAGGACGGTAAAGATCCTGAATCGCTATGAGATCAAGACTTCCCTCATTACCTATCAGGAATACAACAAAGAAGCTGCTGGAAGGAAGATCATTAACCGCTTGAAAAGAGGGGATAATATTGCCCTTGTGTCCGATGCGGGTACACCGGGGATCTCCGATCCTGGATTCAACCTTGTGAAAGCTGCAATCGAAGAGGAGATATCAGTTGAAATGATCCCGGGCCCCTCGGCGATCGTCTGCGCCCTGGTCCTCTCAGGGCTTCCTACGGACCGTTTCAGCTTTGAAGGGTTCCTTCCCCCCAAGACGGATAGAAGAATGAAAAAGCTCCTGTCTCTCAAAGATGAAGAGCGTACCCTCGTGTTCTACGAGTCTCCCCACAGGGTGAAGGATTCCCTCACGGATATGGCCACGGCACTGGGAGACAGGGACTCGGCCCTGATCAGGGAGATGACGAAGCTTCACGAGGAGGTCCTGCGGTGTGGACTCTTCGAGTTGAGAGAATCCATCGCAAAAAGGGAAAAGGTCCACGGGGAGATTACCATTGTCGTTGAGGGTGCGCGCTTCAAGGAATCCATCGAGGAAAACATCGATCTTATTCTCGATGAGGAGATCGCCTCCTTTGAGGGTTCACCGAGCGAACTTGCCAGGAAACTCTCACAGGAGACGGGGTTGTCGCGGCAAGTAATCTATTCCAAGATCCTCGACAGAAAGAACAAGACATAAGAGTATGAAGTGAGGTTACTCGATCCGTTTCAGGCTCCCCACGGAGATCTGGTAGAGGCCGTAGGAAGAAATTCCAAGTCCGTCATGGTCTGTGGGGGAAAAAGAGTAGACTCCCCCAGTGGCGGGGAAATCCCGGATCCTCTCGAGGGCCATGCGGATACCCCCGCGGGAGAGTCCGTAAGTGTTCTCGATGGCTCTTGTGAGAAGGAGGATGGCATCCCACGCCCGCCCCGCGTAATGGGGGGGCCGCTTCTTGAAACTCCTCATGTAGGATTCGTTAAAACGGGAAATCGCAATGTTATGTGGGGTACCCTCCTGGATTCCTCCAGGAACCTCCATACCGGTAGCGGGAAGGATTATCCCGTCGGAGGCGTCTCCAGCCTGTTTCATGAAGGAGGAGGTTGAGGCCAGGGGGCTACCATAGAAAGGAATCTCGATTTCGAGTTCTCCCCGGCCCCGGGCAACAGAGGCCGTGATCCTCCCGGTGGCCCAGCAAACTATCCCATCGGGCCCGGTACCCATGAGAGTCTCGAGTTTTCCCGTCACATTCCTGTCCCTTTGACCCATGAGAACGTGCCCTGTGATCCTCAATCCAAGCTCCTTTGCTACTTTATAAAGAAGGCCCTTTCCAGTGCGTCCGTACCCGTTTTTAGAAGTAATAATACCGATTTGCTCAATCCCAAATTCTTTGATGTATGAGAGGAGCCGCCTGATTGCACGTTCCATGGATGGTGCTGATTTGAATATCCATTTCCTCACAGGCGTGACTATCTTCATGGAGGGGGCAAGGGAGATGAGGGGAACCTGCGCTCTCTCGAAAAGGTCAGCCACGGCGAGAGTTTGCTCAGATGTAGGGGGTCCGATGACAGCGAGAATTTCATCCTGCCCCAGCAGTTTTTCCGTAACCATTGTGGATACAATCACGTCTGATTCGTTGTCAAGGAAGACGAACTCGAGTTTTCGCCCGCCGATTCCCCCCCTCCCATTGATCTCCCTTGCTGCCATTAGAAGGGTCTTCTTTTCCACGGATCCAAGAAATGATGCGTGCCCCGTTTCCGAGAGGATGGCACCGATCCGAATTGTCGGTTCCTGGCCGAAGGCGTAATGGTGGGAAAATATTAGAGAAACCAATAACAAGAAGAGAGGGAGCGCGAATTTTCTATGGACCA
>CAYSOQ010000347.1:0-2102 GCA_964432685.1 uncultured bacterium | reverse complement strand
CGGGGGCGTGCTGCAGCGAATTTCCTGCCGAGTGTCTTTTCCGAGGAGAGGAAGAAATTCCTCGCAAGCTGCTGGGTAATGGTGGATCCACCCTCTTTGATGCTCATGGATTTTATATCAGCCGCCAGGGCCCTCATGATTGCGTACAGGTCGATCCCGTAATGATGGAAAAATCGCCTGTCCTCGGCTGCAAGAACGGCATTGACGAGGTGGGGCGGGATATCTTCCAGGGTGATGAATTCTCTCAGTTCTCTTTTCGTATCGGTAATTCTACCGAGTTCCGGTATCCCAAGAAGGAGGCTGTCTACGGGGACATCCTCCGTTTTGATTTTTTTGATCCGCGTCCCCTTCCCATCATAATCTATGCTTGCCAGGAAACCTGCCTGGTGAAGATCTCCCATGTTGATATCTTTCACGAATATTTCCATCCCCCCTGCAATCTTCCTGTATTCTCCCTTCCCTGGAAGATTGTCGCTTTCCCTGTAGCCGGTGAATTTCAGGTAGGTGAGAAGAAAGCTGTTCGCCTTCCCGGGATAGAGTTCTACTGGCCTGCCGTAGATATGGGAGGGGATCTTGATGAGGCCCTCATCGATCCTCTTCTCAATCAGCCGGTTCAAGTGGATGAAGTCAGCAGCCAGCAGTACGAGGAGGATAAGGATTGCCGGAACGAGAATTCTGGAAGTTCTTCGCATATCTACTGTGCCAGCGTTCTACCCGCTGCTTCAGTAAAGGGAAGTATGTCTTTCATGAGCTTCTCGAACCCTTTGAAGTCGAGCGATTGGGGGCCGTCGCAGAGGGCTGTATCAGGTGAGGGGTGGACTTCAACCATGATTCCATCACATCCAGCCGCGATAGCTGCTTTTGCCATTGGTTCCACATACCTTGAGTAACCTGTTGCGTGGGATGGGTCGACAATCACAGGAAGGTGAGTTCTTTCCTTGAGGACGGGTATTGCAGACAGGTCGAGGGTATTCCTCGTCGCATTTTCGAATGTCCGGATTCCCCTCTCACACAGGATTACCCTGCTGTTTCCCGAAGACATGATGTACTCGGCACTCATCAGAAATTCGTTTATAGTGGTCATCATCCCTCTTTTTAGGAGAATAGGCTTCCTCAATTTTCCCAGTTTCTTCAAAAGGGCGAAATTCTGCACGTTCCTTGCGCCCACCTGCATAATATCTGAGTATTCCGCCACAAGTTCCACGTCTCCCGGGTTCATGATTTCAGTTACAACAGGGATACCCGCGGCTTCCCGGGCAACTGCTAAGAGTTTCAATCCTTTTTTCTCGAGCCCCTGGAAACTGTAGGGAGAGGTCCTGGGTTTGAAGGCCCCACCTCTCAGGATCTTCGCGCCTGCCCCCTTCACGTACTGTGCCGTCTCCACCAGCATCTTTCTCCCCTCTATGGAGCATGGCCCGGCGATGACGATCAGCTCCTTTCCGCCAATCATCACACCTTTCGAAACACGTATACGGGTGGTGCCCTCTTTTACCTCTTTACTGGCGAGTTTGTAAGGTTTGAGGATGGGGACGATTTTCTCCACACCTGGTAGAGTTTCGAGGGCCTGGAGGGCGACTTTGTTCTTCTCATCGCCTACGGCACCCACGACGTTTCGCGTCTTCCCGTATATGGTATGGGGCCTGTACCCGAGTTTTCTGATTCTAGATGCTACGTATCTCTTTTCACTCTTTGTTGCCCCCGGCTTCATAACGATGATCATGACACCCTCCTGGTATTCTTCCTGCAATATGGATGATACAGTACAATTAACTTGATATTTTACCGCCTAAAGGGAAATTATAAAACTACCAGGGGGAAGGAGGAATAATAGAGGGCATGGAAAAACTCGTAAAATATCTGACATCCATTGCCCTGGTGACTATTATTGCGCTCGGATTCTTCCCTCAAATGGGAGCCTGCAGTGAGGTGAAGAGTGTATACCCTCCCACGGAGGAGGGATATGTCCCTAGGATATATGTCTCGTGGAAACTTGGGCTAATCAATCCTAATGACGACGGGGAAGGACTGGAAGGCTTCAGTTCCCGGGAGGGCATAGGAGGGGTTCTCGTGGTGAGACTCGGTCTCGCGCGTGGCGGTCCGGA
>CAYSOQ010000346.1:0-2110 GCA_964432685.1 uncultured bacterium | reverse complement strand
TGTTCCAGAGAAACACGGATGCGTTGTGGAGCATGATAGACGTCTGCAGATCCCACTGACCTAGACCGAACCTGGAAAGTCTCGTGACATATGTTCTCATCTATGACAGGAATGAGCACCTCCTCGCCCGGTCAGGTGATGTGGAGGGGATACCCGGGGTAAAGGAGATGCCTCTGAAAGCACGAATTCCTGACCAGCATTTCATAAGGAAGGTAAAAGGGAAAGGAATCGAGATAAGTGCCCCTATTAATCATAATGGGTTACACCTGGGGCTTTTGAGAGTGGGGATCACTGAGAAGTACCGAAGCCTGCTCCTTGCGGAAGTGTTTCGAAATGTCACCTTGAGTTCTGTTCTCTTACTGGTTCTCGGTGTTGGGATGAGTTTTATCCTGTCTAAAAAGATTCTGGACCCTGTATCGGAGCTTGCAGGTTTCGCGAGGAAGATAGGTGAGGGTGTATGGGGAAAAACGATCAAAGCGAGATCTCAAGACGAGATAGGGAAACTGACAGAAGCATTCAACGAGATGTCTCTAAAACTGTCGGAATCAATAAAGAAGACCGAAAAAGCACAGGAACAGTTAGTGCGGGCCGAAAAATTTTCCGCCCTCGGGAAAGTCTCGGAAACTCTGGCCCACGATCTGAAAAATCCCGTATCTTCCATCAGGTTTCTCGTGGAGGATGCCATCGATTCCCATGAGAAGAACTATTTTTCAGAGGAGGATATGAAGATGATCCTCTATGAGATGGAACGTATCGACGGGATGGTGAATGAGATGCTCTCAATATCAGGGCATCAGAAGCTATTTCGGTCCAGGGGGAATATCAACGATCTCGTTGAACAAATCGTTTCGAAGATGCGCTATAAACTCGAGGCGGAAATGATTAAGTTTGAGCTTGAACTGGGGAAAGAAGTCCCAGAATTTGACTTCGATGGAGGCAAAATAGAACACGCGATTTACAACATTCTCATCAATGCCATGCAGGCGATGAATGGGGGAGGGACGATTTCTCTTATCACGCAATATGTTCATGACGAGTCTTCAGTTTTAATCATCATCAAGGATACGGGAGGGGGAATCCCCCCTGAAATTCAGAAAATGATTTTCGACCCCTACTTCACAACGAAAGAGTCAGGAACAGGCCTTGGATTATCGATGGTATATGGGATCGTCAGTGAGCATGAAGGTACCATAGAGGTGACTAGCAAAGTCTCTGAAGGGACGACATTTACCCTAACATTTCCGGTTTAGGAGATAGGAATGGAGAAAATTCTCATAATTGACGACGATGAGGGAATCCGCCGGGTGTTGCAACGTGTTCTCGGTAAGAGGTTCCAGGTGGATACTGCATCCAATGGATATGAAGGGATTCAACAGATGGCCCAATTTTCCCCGGATATCATTTTCCTGGATATAAAGATGCCGAGAATCTCAGGGATGGAGGTATTGAAGCACATAAAAGAGGAACGGGCCTCTACAATCGTAATCATGATGACAGGCCTCACCGATCTCGGGTACTGTATCGATGCCATGCAGCTCGGTGCCTTCGATTATATCCAGAAGCCACTGAAGAAAGTTGAAGTCGATGAGGTGCTAACACGGGCACTGGAAATGAACACTATTCTCCAGAGATCCGAATTCACAAAAGTACCAGAAGGAAATGGTGCTGTCCTCGATCTTTTCGTTGGGATATCGAGGGAAATGGTCCCTATTTTCAAGGATATAGGGAAATATTCTGAAAAAAACGTGACGGTTCTCATAAGCGGGGAGAGCGGAACGGGAAAGGAACTGCTTGCCAAGAAGATTCACGAAAAGAGTGCACGCCGGGACGCCCCTTTTCTGGTGATAAACTGTGCCGCCATGCCGGAGACCCTCCTGGAAGCAGAGCTCTTCGGGTATGAGAAGGGTGCCTTCACGGGGGCAGAAGGGAAGAAACCGGGTAAGCTGGAGATCTGCTACGGGGGGACTCTGTTCCTCGATGAAATCGGGGATATGTCTCTCGTCACCCAGGCGAAGGTATTAAGGGCAATCCAGTATGGAGAGTTCCAGCGCTTAGGGGGTGTGGAGACAATCAAAGTAGACGTGAGAATCATCGCCGCAACGAACAAGAA
>CAYSOQ010000345.1:0-2122 GCA_964432685.1 uncultured bacterium | reverse complement strand
GCCCACTCTCTTTTGAGTTCATTCTTCTTTCTCATTTCCTTGCAAGCCGTCATTCTTCCCTCACGTATTTTCCGATGATCTCACGCAGCCTTCCCCTTGCGTAATGAAGCCTCGACATTAACGTGCCGGGAGAAATATCCAGGGTCCTGGCAATCTCTTCGTAACTCAACCCTTCCACTTCCCTCAGGACCACCACTGTGCGGTGATGTTCCGGGAGAGACTCAATGGCCCCCCTGATCACTTCCCGTAACTCCCCTTTCTGGATAGCTTCCAGGGGCTCATCCGTATATTCCGACATAGACCGGGTTCTCGTTCCATCTTCTTTCATCCAGGTTTCATCAAAGGATAGACCTTCTCCCCTTGAAGCGGAACGAAGCCTGTCTATGGAACGATTCACCAGGAGCCTGTAGAACCAGGTAAAAAATTTCGAGCCGAAACGAAAACCGGAGAGGGATTTATACGCTTTGATGAAAGAATCCTGTACCACATCGAGGGCATCCTCCCTGTTTCCGAGGATCCCCATGGCGATTCCATACGCTTTTCCCTGATATCTCTTCACGAGTTCCGAAAATGCCTCCCTTTCTCCCTTCAGGGTTTTCCTGACCAGCATCTCATCGTCACACTCTGAATAGGGTTTACCCTTACGCATTTGACGATTGAAAAGCTCCCATATTCATTTGAACTCCCTCATGTTTCCCCAGGAATCCCCCATTTTTAGATCTACCTTCAGGGGAACATCCAGGGATACGATCTCTTCCATTGCAGAACGAAGAATCTCTGCAGACTCAGAGGCCACCGACACCGCCGATTCGAGGATCAGTTCATCGTGGACCTGGAGAACCATGTAGGCATCCATCCCCTTTTGCGAGAGAAGGTTCCATAACTTTACCATGGAAAGTTTGATTATATCCGCTGCACTCCCCTGAACAGGGGCATTCATGGCCATCCTCTCCGCAGCCTGCCTGAGGCCTTGATTGCGGCTATCAATATCCCGTATATAACGCCTTCTACCTGACAGGGTCTCAACGTACCCCTTCTCATGGGCTGATTTCAGGGTTTTTTCCATAAATACTTGTACACCTGGAAAGCGGCTGAAGTAGTCGTCAATATACTTCCTGGCTTCTCCCTGTGTAATCCCCAGTTCATGTGATAAACCAAAAGGCGTCATTCCGTAAAGAATCCCGAAATTGATTATTTTCGCCCTTCTCCGGAATTCGGGGGTCACCTCATCTTCACCAATGCGGAAAATAGCCATGGCAGTTTCCGTGTGGACATCCCTTCCAGCCTCGAAAACACTCTTTAGGGTCTCATCTTGCGAAAGATGGGCAAGGACCCTTATCTCTATCTGGCTGTAATCACCCCCAACGAACCGGTACCCTTTTTCAGGCACGAAGGCATTCCGTATCTCCCTCCCCAATTCAGATCTCACGGGGATATTCTGAAGGTTTGGGTTGCTCGATGAAAGCCTTCCAGTAGATGTCTGCATCTGGTTGAAACGTGTGTGGATCCTGCCCGATTCAGGATATACCATGGACGGGAGCACATCCACGTAGGTTGATTTCAGTTTGGAGAGGCCCCTGTGCTCTATGATCAGGCCGGGAACAGCATGGTCACCTTTCAGTTGCTCCAGCACATCCATATCGGTGGAAAAACCTGTCTTTGTCCGTTTCACAGGGGTCAAGCCAAGTGTTTCGAAAAGCAGGGATGAGACCTGCTTTGGAGATGCAAGGTTGACCTCCCTCCCTGAAATTTCTGAAACTTTCCCTTCTATTTCCTCGAGGTCCCCCCCTATCCTTCCGGACAGGCCCAGGAGCACTTTTTGGTCCAGCCCTATCCCCCGTTTCTCCATCTGGTAAAGTACCCGTATGAGGGGGATCTCCATCTCCCGGTATAGAGAGCCAAGCCCGGTCTCCTTCAGTCTCTCTTCAAGGGGTGAAATAATACTCCTCACGCCCTCAGAATGGGCCGCCGCAATTTCCTCTATCCCCTCAATAGACCTGGGTATGTCATATGACGCGTACCGGATCAAAATTCTCTCGAGGGAAAAATTCGACTCCTCGGGGTGGAGGAGGTATGCAGCGAGCATAGTGTCCTCGTAGGGATAGTCGAAGCAAACCTCTAA
>CAYSOQ010000344.1:0-2125 GCA_964432685.1 uncultured bacterium | reverse complement strand
TGTGACACGGGGGCTTTGGAACACCACGTTCGAAACATTTACTATCCTTGGAAGCCTGCTCACGCTATCCACAAAAGCTCCGAAATCATGAAATCCCCCTGTAACTGAAATCTCAACCGGTATCTCAGCGTAGAACTCTTTAGAAGTTTCACCCTTGGGGGCAAATTTCAAGAAATCAAGGCCGCTATCCTTACCCACGTCAGAAATATTTCTCAGCAACTTGGGAATCTCCGACGAGTTGGGTAACTGCTCGAGAAGTTTGTTGAGTTCTATCTCGAGTTTCGCCACTTCCTTCTTGAATGCGGGAAGATCCTTCGCAATGATCTTCTGCTCCTTGATCTTTCCCTCGAGAGTAACCTTCTGCTGCTCAAGATTGCGAATATTTTCCCTCACGGGTTTATAGAATAGGTAGAAGTAGACCGTGATGATCGAGACCACCACTAGCACGCAGAGGATCACTTTCTTTTTTTCTGGTACATCCTTGCCTGTAAACTTCTCTTTGATACCCATACTATTCCTTTCCCTATGCGTTTACTTCGCACTTGATCTTGAAGTACATGAGAAGCACGCCCCTCACTCCTTTTCGTTCGGCTGAGAGGAGCATAATATTCTTGAATCTCTTCGTGGAACCCAGATTATTCATGAAATCTGCGACCACATAGTTGTTCAGTGCATAGCCCGTCAACTCCAGAAATTTCCCTTTGTAATTAAGCCGGGTAAGCCACGCCTTCTCCGGCACAGAGTGCACAAGGGAGTCCATTATGATCACGGGGGTCTTTCTCCCTTTCTGGAGTTTCCCCACGATATTCACCTTGTTCTTTAGTTCTTTTTTCTTATGTTTGAACTTCTCTACTTCCCCTATATCCTTCTTCAGCCTGGTGATTTCCTGCCTTGCTTTCTGGATATCTCTTTCAAGGCCTCTCTGCCTCCCCACGAGTGCCGTCCTGTGGAAAGAGAAGAGACCCACCAAAAAGACGGCCATGGAAAGACCGTATACCAGGCCGTAGTTGACCTGCCTCCTTTTCTTCCTTTTCTGCCTGATGAGATTTATCTTGATCATTACTTGTCCCCCGGTATTCTCATGGCCAGGCCAGAAACTACCGTCGCAGCAGTGGAATATTCTTCAACCATCTCCATGTCAACGGATGTTTCGTCTATGGAGAGTCCCTCTAAGGGATTGAATATCTCAACAGATATGCCGAGTTTCTCCGCGATGGACTCCTGGAGAAACATAGTGCCTGCTCCCCCCCCAGTGAGAAAAACCTTCGTAACCAACCGGTCGGGGTAGGTGGCCGCGTAGAAGTTGTATGACCTCTGGACTTCCGTTGCGATAATGGATGATACGTTTTTCACAACACCCTCGACGCGCTCCCTGTCGAAATCCTCCAGGCTTTCTCCCTTTTTCAGCTTTTCCGCCAGGTCGTATGAAACGCTGAATTGGCGTTGGAGTTCATTGTTATACATAGCCCCCCCCATAGAAACATCACGCGTAAACAGGGGAATCCCGTCATCTACTATCACTATGTTCATGAAAGAAGCACCAATATTTACGACCATCGGCATCTGTCCCTCAGAGACGACTGCACAGTCTTCGAAGGTATTACCCACGGCGATAGAGTCAACCCCAATTATGGATGGTACGAGTCCTGCCTCCTTGATGACCGATACGTAATCTTCCACAAGGTCATTCTTCGCTGCCACGAGGAGGACATCCATTCGCGTGGGGTCATCTTGAAGGGGCCCTAAGACCTGGAAATCGATTTTCACATCCTTCACCTCGAAAGGGATATATTGCTCTACTTCCCACTGGATGGAATCCTCGAGTTCCTCCGGAGTTGTCGTAGGGAGGACGACCTTTTTTATGATTACTGAATGGCCTTCTATTGATGCGGCCACATGTTTATCTTTGATCCCTAGGGAGGAAAATCCGTTTTTCACCGTTTCTACTACGCTCCCATGGTCCATTATCGCCCCATCCACAACCGTTTCAGTGGATAGAGGAAACACCCCAAACTTTTGAACCTGGTAGGAACCCCCAAGGTCCTTCAACTTCATTACCTTAACGCTCGACGAGCCGATATCGAGCCCTACCAGTTCTTTTTTCCCGAAAAGATTCATCCTTCAC
>CAYSOQ010000343.1:0-2127 GCA_964432685.1 uncultured bacterium | reverse complement strand
CGGAAGGATGCGCCTTGACGTAAAGGAATCGGGGGGGCTTTCCTCTGACCAGTACGAGGTAAATTGGACAGAGGGGAATAGTGCGGGTGTCATCAACCTCCTGGAAGCCGACGACGCTAGCGGAGTGGGGAGAAAAATACTCGTCGACGTGGGCTGGGACGGGAACTACGTGTCAGAGGTGCTTAAGAGAGAGGGAGTAGACAGGATGCTTGCGGATGGCGAAATCGATCTTGTCTACATTACCCACGAGCATGTTGATCATTTCTTTGGGATTGAAACTGTCTGTGGGATAAACCCGGATGTGACACTTGCGATTCCCTCCGGTTTCACTGACAGGGGGATGGAGAAGATTGATAAAAGTGGGCACAAGGGGGAACTCCTGGTGCTCTCTCCCGGGGAGCGCCACCAGCTCTATCCGGGGATTTATTCTGTTACCTTCGACGTTCCCATTTTCTTGAAAGTGAAGAACGAACAGGTGATTTACGTTGATCTGGAGGGTAGCGGAATTGTCACCGTAACGGGATGTTGTCACCCGGGGATCCTCACCCTACTCGAGAGGGCAAGGGGTGAATTCCCTGGTGAAAAAATATTTTCTGTGTACGGGGGACTCCATATCTGTCCCTTCGACGAGTGGAAGTACGAGCACGATGAGCTCATCGAAAAACTGGGGGAGTTCCATGTGGAGTTCTTCGCGTGTAACCACTGTACCGGATCGAAAACTGTAGAAAAGATGCGGGAGGCGGGATTGCGGGTCCTGTCCGGATCGGGAAGATTCGGGTCCAGGTCTGGTTCTTATGTGGGATGTGGCGATGTTGTTGAGTTCTGAGATTCACCCTTCCACTCTTTAAATCATTTTTCAATTGGAGTATGTTCATATATAATTGAGGAAATTAATTCCCGGAAATGGGGGAGGGGGGGGAACTTCTGATTATCAAAGAGAAAGAATTCCGGCAGATTCAGGTGCTACTCAAGAAGATCCTCCTTGATTCCCGATCGAAAGTTGTCTTCTGCGTCGATAAGAATGGCCAGGTTCTCTGCACTGTTGGTGAAGAAGAAGAGTATGACACCACAGCCCTGGGATCTCTCGCGGCAGGGAATATCGCAGCATCGGGGGGGTTGGCAAACCTCATCGGGGAGAAGGAATTTTCCATCCTCTTCCACCAGGGCGAAAATGATAATATGCACATCTCCCTCATCGGAAACAGAGTGATTCTCGTTGTTATCTTCGGGTCGAAGACACCCGTAGGGCTCGTGAGGCTGAAAGTGAGCAGGGAGTGTTCCAATGTATTGAGAGTTTTCGACGAGATCGATGCGAAGGGTGCAGAACTGTCCGAAGGGGACCCCATCTTTGAGGAGTTAACGGATGAAGACATCGAAAGTATCTTCAAGTGACCTGATCCTCAAGGGTGGGTGAGTCCTGAATGTCGTTTATCAACTACTCATCGAGAGAGATTAACTGCAAGATTGTTTACTACGGTCCGGGCCTCTGTGGTAAGACCACGAATCTCCAGTATATTTATTCCCGCATGAAGCCGGAGACGAGGGGAAAGATGATCTCCCTCGCCACTGAAACCGAAAGGACCCTCTTTTTCGATTTTCTTCCACTGTCCCTTGGTGATATCAGGGGTTTCAGGACCCGTTTCCACCTCTATACCGTTCCTGGACAGGTCTTCTACGATGCGAGCAGAAAGCTGATCCTGAAGGGTGTTGACGGTGTGGTTTTCGTTGGAGACTCTCAACTCATGAGAATGGACTCGAACCTTGAGAGTCTCGAAAACCTAAAAATAAATCTGCGCGACCAGGGATACGATCTAGACTCTCTCCCTCTGGTGATTCAATACAACAAGAGGGACCTGAAGAATGTGGCCTCCCTTTCGGAACTCCACGCCCTTATCAATTATCGTGCGGTCCCGGAGTTCGAAGCGGTTGCAACCAGGGGCATCGGTGTTTTTGAGACTCTTAAGGCCGTGGTCAGGCTTGTCCTCCTCGAACTCCGGAGGGGAACGGCCCGTTCCTGAGCACAAGGGCGCCTTTTCCTGGATCACGGGGAATTACCCGTGAATCGTTTCCTGACATAATCGATTCAAAATAGGAAAAGCAAGGGGGTGAGTAGGTATGGACCCGCTG
>CAYSOQ010000342.1:0-2128 GCA_964432685.1 uncultured bacterium | reverse complement strand
CTGTGAGGTCCGCGCTTTCAATACCTTGAGGGAGAAGCCCCCTGACTTCCACGGAAGTTACCTTTTAATGGCTGATCCATCCCCCTTCGAAGCCTGGATCGTCTCTTTCCTCGACAGGCTCATCAAATACGAAAATGAAAAATATGGGAGCCCCAGGCCCGTCTCAACAGTTACGTGGCCAACCCTCGACCCCCTGGAGCACATTTCGGAATCGGAATACGTGTCCGAGGTTAAATGGCAGGGAGGCACGGTGCCCGCAGGTATCTGCAACGAGGATGAAGACGTGGTTTCCCTTGACTTCGCCAGGGTTAAGGCAAAAGGGGCACCAGGTTTCTTCCCCACTTACCACGTCTACCCTTACTATCCCGATTTTATGAACAACGACCCTGCACCCCGGGGAGAGGGATACCGGATGTACCTGGAAAGGCTTAAAAATCACCATAAGGGACAGCCTCTCCTCATCGGGGAATTCGGGGTCCCCTCGAGCAGAGAATCTGCCCACTGGCACCGTGACGGGTACCACCAGGGAAGCCATAACGAAAGGGCCCAGGGA
This sequence comes from uncultured bacterium, assembly GCA_964432685.1. GTDB lineage: Bacteria > Desulfobacterota > Deferrimicrobia > J040 > J040 > CAYSOQ01. The sequence goes on along the minus strand of CAYSOQ010000342.1, from coordinate 1,575 downwards.
AATATCAACGGGAAGATGATCAAGGATATTCATGACACGGGCCTTGCAGGGGGTGTCCACTTCGGCTGGTTTGACGAGTGGTACAAGAGAAACTGGTTATTCCTCCCCTATGAGATTCCCCCTGATAGAAACCGGTTCTGGTTCAACCACCAGGACCCGGAGCAGAACTTCGGCCTGATCGGGGCCTATCCGGGATACCCCTCTAAAAAGGTCACACTTTCTGGAAACCGTGACGAATGGCGCTCCGGGCAGCTCCTCTATGAAAAGGAAGGTGGGGTCCTTTCCTTCCCTTTCGGCGACGGCCGTGACGGGAGCAGGACACTCACCGGGATGAGGGCACTCCATGACGAGGGGTTCCTCTACCTCATGATAGAAACCGCCGGGGATGTAGATTTCAGTGTGTCTAATTTTCTAATCGGCCTTTCAACAGGGGGACCGGAATCGGGAGAATTCCTCATCCCTTTCTGCAAAGGCTGTGTGAGCCCCGTGGCGCTTACCTTCCTGATTCATCTTTGCGGGAAAAAGAAGAGCCGTATCCTCGCCTGCTCCTCCTACGACAGGCACACAAACGGAGATAGAGAAACTCTCCGGCCGCAACCTTCAAGGGAAGGCCGGTGGGTGATGATGATGAGCAGGACCAACGCCCGGAGGATGAGCAGGAATGGGGACCACACATACCCCCCCAGGGTGAGGAATATGAGCAGGCTGCGTTTTGGAAGTCTAAAGGAGGATCATGAGGATTTCGATTCCCTCGCAGACTTCCACGTCTCAGGCAGGATGCTTGAACTGCGCATCCCCTGGGGTCTCATAAACTTCACCGACCCGAGCACGAAGACCATTCTCTGGAAGGAGGGGGAAATGAGGGAAAAATCCGTCGAGGGAATAGGGATAACGGCACTCTCCTTCGCTCCAGGGAATCGCGGGTTCCTTGCCAGGAAGACAGGGACTGGAACCGATGTTACCGATCAATTTCCCCGGGGGATGAACCTTTCCGACGTAAAAGCCTACATCTGGGAGGGATGGGATGTCCCCCTCTTCCACCTTTACCGGAAGGAGAGCTTCCACCTCTTCCGCCAGGCTCTCGCGAACATACCGGAAGGAGGGTAAAATGAGGATTTCAAGACGCAGATTTCTCAAGGGATCAGGAGGGCTGCTAGCATTTTCCCTCCTATCCCCTCGAAGGGCCCGGGCCGGTGTGGGAACTGTCCCGGTTCTCCTTTACCACGACATTTCCAACCGTCACAGCGACTCCTACACCATTTCTCCTTCCCTCTTCTCAGCCCACCTTGAATGGCTTTACGCTACTGGGTACAGGGCAATCTCTTTTGAAGAAATCGAAGAAAACCATGACGGGAAAAGAGTGATCCTCACCTTTGACGACGGGTACGAATCTTTCCTGGAGTACGCCTTCCCGCTTTTAAGGGAGTACGGATTCAAGGCAACAGTGAATGTGATTGGTGAGTATGTGGGGAGGTTTATCGATTATGGTGGAAACAGGCCCACCATGGGCTGGGACGATTACCGTTACCTCCTGGAGGAGGGACTCGTTGAGATTGGCTGCCATACCTCCTCCCG
>CAYSOQ010000341.1:0-2129 GCA_964432685.1 uncultured bacterium | reverse complement strand
GGAGGGTTGTGTTCAGCCGCGTTCCTTCCTTGCTCTATCAATACAATAATCTTCCGTGTGAGTAGCAAAAAAAACTTCTCTAAAGCTGTTCTCTCTTGTACACGACGATCTCGTATCCATTTACGTCCACTTCATACAGGAAATCTTCTATGGGTAGAGAATAAAGTGAGCCGGGGCCAAGCACTTCACTTTCACGGCCCGTTTCACTGAATGCACCCCTACTTTCCAACTCGGAGATGAGAGCCCTCGCCTGAGGGAAGGAAAAATCTATTTCCGTTATTAAGTTATAGAACTTTCCTTCGTGGAGAATCGGGTATACATCGTACCCCTCGGTCATATGCTATTTCCTCCTGTCCCTTCGTATGGTAAAAAAATATTATACTCCGGTTGAATAACTCCAGGGGAGGAAGCCAGAAGAGTAAATCTCTTCGGGTCAATGTTCATAGAGCCTCCTATCTCCAGTTCTACTCTTGAATAATCTGGGCCTCGAAGGTAAAGATGGAGGCTCCTTTCTCCCATGCATCTTCCGGGAGCCCAGCTTTCATACAGGTGTGGGAAAGAAATGTGGGCAGGTCCCAGCCATATTCCGTGGCAACTTGAGGTAGCAGCAGCCCCCGGTGGCTCCCCTTTGTAACCATCAGGCCATGTTTCCCTACCTCTATCTCCGATAGTTCCTTGACTTCTTTTAAAGGTGTCAATACTGATATTTCTATCTCCACATCATCTACCTCGTCCCCCGAAAGGGGGGGGAAACGCGGGTCTTCTGAGGCAGATGCCACTGCACATTCAACTACCGTTTTGTATAGCGGGTACAAGGCTTCCGTGTAGCCGATACATCCCCTCAGCTGTGTTCCCTTCCTGATTGTCACAAAGGCAGCTCCTGGCTTCTTAAGCCTCTCTCCCGACACTTCAAACTCAGGGATTGCTCCATCCCGCACATATCCTCTGATCGTCTGGGACGCGATCTCGATAAGTTCCCGTTTCTCCTCCCCATTCAAATAGTTCTCAATACTCACCCTATTACCACCCTCCTCTCCATTCACTATCTCCCGCCCCCTCCCTTTTTAGACAATTTTATTATATATTCTCAATTAATGTATTGGATAATTGATGAAGAAGATCCCCTGCTATAATCTTAAGGAGGTTATATGAGGCGAACGTCAACCATATTTGTCATGGCCCTGCTGGTTTTCTCAATTCAGCTCACAAGTATTGCCGATGCTGCATCCAACAGGTTTTTCGATTATTCATCCGGTAGGAGGACCGTTGGGGTATTTTCATCATTCTCGGATGATATTAACTACTATTTCGTGCAGGGAAGGACAAAACCTGCAAGCACCTTCGAAATCGGCCTCAAAGGTGGTATCGCAGATCTCAGCGGAAAGGGGAAAGAGGGGACAGGAGCCTACCTTGGCCTGGACGGCAACCTGAATATCTCCACCATGGAATCCTCCCCCTTCCTGGACATTTTTATCGAACTGGGATTTTCCTCTATCATTAAATCAAGGAGAGCCCATAACGAGTTCTTCTTCGGGCCTGCTGGTGAGAAAACCCTCTCTGAAAGCGACTCTCTCACCATAAAAGGGGTGCTCGGCATCGAAGGGTCAATAAGCGGGGGTTCCCTATTCAACGATGAAGAGTTAGATATTTTCCTTAAAGGTGGATTGATCGTTAATGTTGGAGAGGCAGCTCATATTAACCTCGAGCTAAAAGGGGGTACCGACTTTGCAGGGGGTCTGGGGGTTAACTTTGAGTTTTAGTGAAAACCGGATCTTGCCGTATGGGCAATACTGGTGGGAACCCTTTTATCCCCGGTTACAATCCCTGAAATCCTCTATCTGATGTACCGTTTTTGGGCTTATCCATAATCCCGTCTGGGACCCAAACATTCTCGGGGATCGATAACTCCTGGTGGATATTGAGGAAGATGGAAGCAAGCTCCGGGTCGAATTGGGTACCGCTGCACCTCTTGATCTCTTCCTTAGCTTCCTCTATTGTGAGAGCCTTCCTGTAGGCCCTTGTAGATGTCATGGCATCAAATGTGTCGGCAATGGCAAGGACTCTTGATTCAATCGGTATCAACTTTCCTTTCAGGCCACATGGATATCCGGTACCATCGTACTTCTCGT
>CAYSOQ010000340.1:0-2154 GCA_964432685.1 uncultured bacterium | reverse complement strand
TCGGGCTCATAACCCGAAGGTCGATGGTTCGAATCCATCCCCCGCTACCAGAAAAACATGGGCCCGGAAAAGAAAATATTTCCGGGTCCTTTCTTTTTTTAGAGTATCCAATAGTTATCTGCCCGATTAAAGATTTTAATCACTAATATTTCCTTATTAACGGTAAGACTGAAATCTACATTACAATGTAGGTTATCTGATAGGAGATCAGGTCAAAATGGGAAATAGTGTGGAAATATTTTATTAATATGTGTAAAATAATATTTAGTTGGGAGAAGGGGCGCTGGGATGTTCTATAAATACCTTTTAGATTCGGCATTTATAAGATCACAACAAAATCATTCTACGGCACAATAATTGTAGTTTAAAAAACTCAAACTTTAGGGAAATAATGGAAAAGGGCACAGAGCTGAGAAAAATGATAGATTCCTTTGTTGTAAAATTTCCACCAGAAATTGAAATGGGGGACCTCACTTCACTCGGTGGCAGGATCAATACGATTCTACAGTCTCCCGTCTTTTTGAACCAGGCCGGATCGGATGATTTTTTCCTCAGTTACGCGAACCATGTTATGGAGATCATTCCAGAGATCGGCGGGGTAATGATCTTTACGATTGACGGAGAAAATGGGGAAGCTACCTTTCACGCCTTCGGGGAGATAGACAGGGAAAATATTCCGACTCCCTACGAAGAATTTCTTCCCCTTATGGGCGTGTCAGTCGCAGGAAAGCCGGTACACTTTGTTAAAGGGGGCCAGGAGAGCATCGACGAGGTATTGACACGCCTTAATGCCGGCTCCATGGCGGCTTTTCCCGTTCTCATTGACAATGAGTTTAGAGGCGCCTTCGTTTTCGTTGGCGTTGAGGGGCATACTCTCACATCCATGGAGATCAAGGTCCTATGGAATCTATCCTTTTACGGTGATCTCCATTTCAAAATCAAAGAGAGTTCCAAGTCTCTCGCATACTATGCCCTCTATGACTCTCTCACCGCCCTCTACAACAGGAGGGTCTTCAATGACCGTCTTGAACAGGAGGTGTTGAAATCAAGACGTACGGGGAACCCCTTCACAATGCTCATGATCGACCTCGATCATTTCAAGGGGTATAACGACAGATTTCAACACACCTTCGGGGACCTTGCCCTGCAGGAACTTGCGGAAATCCTTAAGACCTCGGTCAGGGAAGTGGACACAGTCGCAAGGCTGGGAGGAGACGAGTTTGGGGCGATTCTTTCTGGAACCGGGTCGAATGATTCTCTCATCGTCTGTGAAAGAACCCTGAAAAAGGTCATGTCCCACCTCTTTTACGACGACAATTACGAGAGGACCCAGAAACTCACGATCAGTGTGGGCGCTTCAGTATATCCCCAGGATGCCTTCAGTGGCCATGAGCTTATAAAGAAGGCGGATGCCGCCCTCTTTACGGCTAAGAAGCTCGGAGGGAACAGGGTGATACGGAATGAAGACATGATCATGATGCACACAGGTGCTGGCCCGGTTGTGCAGGAGATTCAGCCCCAGAGTCTCTTTGAAGCGATGAGGACCGTCTTCAATTTTGAAAAGTTCATGTCCCTTCTTCTCAACGTATCCATGGACGGTGTTAATGCGGACAGGGGTTCATTCTTCGTTAAGGATTTGGATGAACCAGAGTACATCCTCCTGGTGAGCCAGGGGTTCAGTGCGGAAGGGAACGGGAAGCCCGAAAAGATATACGGTGGGGAGATAATTAAGAGAATAGTACAGGAGGGCAAGCCATACCTTCACGTTGAGGGTTCGGATCCGGAGATCCGGGATAACCTGAAAAGGGAAGGGTTCTACAACGAGTCCTTCATCTCCGTTCCCCTCAAGAGGGACGGTGATGTCATCGGAGTTCTCAATTTTTCCAACAAGAGGGAGAACGGTAGGTTCAGCAGGGATGACCTCGACAAAATAGGGACCCTTCTCGACAGTGTGGGAAGAATCCTGGATGAGGGAATCACCTTCAAGACCCATCTCCGAGACTTTGGCGGAAGCGCTCTTACTACCATGTCCCGCGCCTTCGAGATCAAGTTCCCTTACTATCGAAATCATTCGGAAGAAGTGGCCGATCTCTGCGTGAAGCTCGGCAAGACATACTCCCTCGACCAGAGAGACATAGACACGATTCTTTCTTA
>CAYSOQ010000339.1:0-2160 GCA_964432685.1 uncultured bacterium | reverse complement strand
TCATAGAACTAATAACGCTTTCAATCATGTTTCTCCTGATCCTGAAAACCGTGAGGACTCGCTTCGCGGAACATTCAATCGACAAAGTTGGAGACAGGGTGGTAAACAAAGTTGTTTCCGCTATCTGGAATTCCTCTGTCAACATTAGGGATTATCAGAAGGAAATATTATCAGGCCGCCCGGATGAACTCCCAAAAGATATGTTTCCCCTCCCTCCTGAAAAGGCAGGAAACGAGATGGCCAAAGCTAATTTAGATGGGATTCCCTTAACTGATCATTCGGGAATCAGCATATATTTGGGGACTCCTGAACAGGTTCCCCCACACGGGTTATTGCTGCCTTTCTTCTTCCACCTGCCAGGGGGAGAGGTGACTTCAGGATGGGCAGCACTCCCTGGTCTCAACAATTTTTTTGATGAACTCAAACGGGAAGATATCTTAATAAAAATCTCAGGAAGGGAGAAAGGGAACATAATTTTCGATTCAACCTTGAAGGGGGAGGAATCCCTGTTCAACCAGTTGATTCACGATTATATAAAGTTGGAGGAGAAGCTTGATTCCTTCGGGATCAGCATGGAAATCATCGCTACTCATGGATCAATTCCAATTCCACTTACTCCACAGATATTTATCATTGCCTGTTACCTGGTGTTCGTCGTCTTCCTGGTCTTAGTCCACGGTAAAATCGTCAAACCATCATCGATGGCACTGGATCTTCTTCGAGATAACCTTACACACCTGGAACTTGACTGTGAAGAGAAGGTGTTACGGGAAAATATCTATCTCTATGTGAACTCTCTAATCTCGGCCCACAAGAAACTGGAGGATGGGTACAATGAAACTCTCGCCAGGCTAGAAGATGCGGAAGGGGAGACTCTTGAGGACCTGAAGAAAAACAATAAGGAGTTGCTCATCCACCATGCGGTGACGAAAAAGATGATAAAGGCTTTGAATTATGAGAGTATAGTGCCGACCCTCAAGGATGGAATAAGGGAGCTTGGATTCAAGGACATTGTATGGGGGGAGTTTCAGGAGGAAAGCAAGTCACTCAGGTTTATCCTCGACATGCCTGCCGAGGGTAAGTCTTCCATGATAATTTCCCTCCTTGATGATCGTCATTTTCTCTCAAGAATTGCCTGGAGCGGGGAGCACCACTTTGTCTCGTCAATAGAGTCCCTCCGCCTGCAAAGCGATGAAGAAGTTCTCATGGGGGAACTTCCCACACTCATCATACCTGTACTCAAAAATTCAAGGACGAAGTGCTATGATCATTTCAAGTGTGGAGCTACAGACTGTAAGTCCTACATGGCCGAATATTCACGGTGCTGGACTGTGGGAGGGGAGGGGTGCAGACGGCACACTCCAGGTTCATATACGCTTGACCGGGAAGCATGCATGTCCTGTCCGCTCTTTACCCTGGTGGGGCTCATTATCGTCAGGAGCAGCGAGGAGGGGGGAATATTGTCACCACAAAATTACGGCAATCTCCTCAGACTGGTCAACGAGGCCTCCCTCGCGATTGAATTGGCCAACCTCTACGAGGAGAATGAACGTATCGCCGTTACTGACAGCCTGACGGGCCTTTACAATCACAAAGAATTTTATCATCTCCTTTCCAAGGAACTTGAGAGGGCGAAGAGGTACAGTACGGGCATATCCCTCCTTATGATTGACGTGGATGATTTTAAGATATATAACGACACATATGGTCACATAGCAGGGGACAGGGCGCTCAAGATGGTAACGGGAGCGATTCAGAGTGCCGTTCGGAAAATCGATCTTGTATGCCGTTACGGGGGTGAAGAATTTACTGTAATTCTCCCTGAAACCGATGAGCCCGGTGCAATTGCCCTCGCCGAGAGGATTAAAAGTGCCGTGGGAGCCCTGGATTACTCTCCCGTTGACGATGAAAAAGTTGCTATAACTGTGAGTATCGGTTTATGTTCAACATCCAGTGATGTCACTATGGACAGGTTCGTTAGCAGAGCCGATAGTGCAGCGTACATGGCGAAGAATATGGGTAAAAACAAAATCTGTGTTTCAGAGCATATTGAACGTCAATGCTGAAGAGAGAAGGCTACGAGGGGATTGAGAAAGAGCGGCTCGCAGGCTATGCAGTACGGAGCGGAGACTCTCTAGGAAGGAAGTTCCTGGAAGATGA
>CAYSOQ010000338.1:0-2168 GCA_964432685.1 uncultured bacterium | reverse complement strand
CACTACTCTCCGCCACGTTCTTAAGCGCCGCGAGGGTGACGATCCTCTTTAGAAAAGATGCCTTTTTCCCCCTGGCCTCCGCCAGGGTAAACCATGTATCCTGAAAGAGTATCGCAAGGACCAACCCCGGGAACCCGGCACCAGACCCGATATCGAGGACTTCACTACCCTTCTGGATAAACCGGGAAGGATGCGCAGAGTCTACAAAGAGTTTAATGATCAACTCTTCCCCTTCCTCGATCCCGGTCAGGTTGATATTTTTATTCCATTTCTTTAACTCTTTCAAATAGATATGGAATGTATCCAGTTGATCTTCGCTTATCTTAAATCCACCATCAAGAAAGGATGAACTTAGGAGTTCCCTCTCCTTCATCTCAAGCGGTCGCCTTCTTTCGCTTGAGAGCCACGAGGATAATCGATGCAGCCGCGGGAGTTACCCCTTGAATACGCAGTGCTTGCCCAACCGACTTCGGTTGAACTTTTTCAAGTTTTTCACGGACTTCCCTTGAAAGTCCAGGAAGATCGGCAAAATCGAACTCCTCGGGAATTCTCAGGGATTCCATCCTATGAAATTTCTCCACCTCGTTCATCTGCCTCTTGATATACCCATCATACTTCACCTGAAGCTCCACCTGGCGGAGTGCCTCCCCGTCAAACCCGGAAAGCCCAGGATCCCCCGCCCTGAGGATACCCATGGAAACCTCGGGCCTCTTGAGCAGTTGAAGCAGGGTGGATCCCTGTTTTGCCGGCTGATATCCCAATTCTTTCAAGTGGTTAATTACGGGGTGATCCTTCCCTGTCCTCTGTTCTCTGAGATACCTGTTAGCACCAGCAATGTCTTCCTTTTTTCGTGAGAAGGCCCTGTACCTCTCTTCCCCCAGAAGCCCTATACTGTATCCCTTCTCCGAAAGGCGCAGGTCCGCATTGTCCTCCCGGAGGAGGAGACGGTACTCTGCCCTGGAGGTAAACATCCTGTACGGTTCCGAAACACCTTTCGTTACAAGATCATCCACGAGAACACCCATATATGCCTGGGAACGGTCTATCAGGAGTGGCTCCTCCCCCTGGGCTTTCCTCGCTGCATTGATCCCCGCGATGATCCCCTGGGCGGCCGCTTCCTCGTAGCCCGATGTCCCGTTGATCTGTCCCGCGTGGAACAGGTTTTTCACTACCTTTGTCTCGAGAGAATGTTTCAGTTGCACGGGATTTACGTAATCGTATTCGATTGCGTACCCCGGCCGCATGATCTCAACCCCTGTAAGACCGGGGATTGTATGGAGGAATTCTATCTGAATATCGATAGGAAGGCTTGTGGACACCCCGTTTGGATAGTACTCGCACGTATGGAGCCCTTCAGGTTCGAGAAACACCTGGTGGCGCTCCTTTTCGGCGAATCGCACCACTTTATCCTCTATGGAGGGGCAGTACCTTGGCCCTATCCCCTTTATCACGCCTGAATAGAGGGGAGACCGTGACAGCCCCTTCTTGATGATCTCATGGGTTTTTCTGTTTGTATAGGTGATGTAACAGGGAACCTGAGGCCTCTCTATCTCTGTGGTCTCATAGGAAAAAGGAGTTGGGTTATCATCTCCCCATTGTGGCGTAAGCCCTGAGAAATCAATTGTTTTTCCATCTAACCTGGGTGTTGTTCCTGTTTTCAGCCTTCCCACATCGAAGCCTGCCTCCCTGAGGGATGCCGATAATTTCATTGCGGGAAAATCTCCTGCTCTTCCCGCGGGAAAGTTGATCAACCCTATATGGACGAGCCCCTTAAGAAATGTCCCCGTAGCAAGGACTACTGTCTTCCCCAGATATCGGATGCCCACGTTAGTATCGACCCCCACCACTTCGTCCCCTGAAGTCACTAGGGCGTCCACGATAGCCTGCTTCACATCGAGCCCCTCCAGGCGCTCCAGCGCCCTCTTCATGCGAGCCCTGTATAAAAGTTTATCCGCCTGTGCCCTTGAGGATCGGACCGCGGGACCTTTCGATGTATTCAACTGGCGGAACTGTATTCCCGTCTTGTCAATGTTCTTTCCCATTTCGCCCCCGAGGGCGTCAATCTCTCTGACAAGGTGTCCCTTTGCGAGCCCTCCTATTGCGGGGTTACACGACATGAGCCCTATTGAATCGAGGTTAATGGTGAGGAGGAGCGTGGTGGCGCCAAG
>CAYSOQ010000337.1:0-2169 GCA_964432685.1 uncultured bacterium | reverse complement strand
AGGATGAGGACTACTGCCTCAGGGCCCTTAGAAATGGGTTGGAATGCAGTGTTGTTCCTGGGGCAAAAGTATACCACAAGGATTCGAGGAGCACGGGGGGATATACTGCGCCAATGCAGGTCTTTTTGCGATCCAGAAACTACTACTTCTTGTGGATGGATAAGATTTATGGACTGGACAAATTAAAGTATTTTTTCAGATCTGTGGCCAACTCGGTTAGCTACGGGGGGATGTTAAAAGAGAGGGGGCTGAAAGAATCTATGGATGCCTGCGTGGATGGGCTATGGAGCGGAATCAAGGGAATAGGAGGGAAGGTTGATAACAAGGTAGCTATGCCTGGGTTTATGAGATTTCTATTTATTCGTGTATTTTTCAGGAACTCATACTTCTGGGCATGCCTGTTTACGGGTGATATAAAAAAAATTATGAAGAAGATTTATTCATCCGGGAAAGGATAGTTACTTTAATGAACATGATTAATTATGGGGAAAATGTCCCGGAGGAAAATGGAGGTGAAGATAGGAGTAAGGTTCTCATACTTACGAGTGTAATCGGAGGAGGAACGGGAACCCATATCCTCAGCCTGTGGAAGCTAATGGAAAGGCGGGGATTTGACGTAGAAATCATCGTTGAAGAAGAGGAGGTGGTGGTTAAAGACCCTCCTGGAAAAATTCAATCTTATTTTGACAACTGCGGGAGGTTCAGGCGGTTTCCCTTCACCCAGATCACCCATCTCCTGAGAATCAGAAAGTACATTTTGCACAACCCATTTGATCTTCTCCACACCTACTTTTTTTGGCCCATTATTTATGGCCGCCTTTTGAAGTTCATGAAGATAGTGAAGGTCCTTGTGGAAAACCGGGAGGATGAGGGTTTTGATTGGGGAGGATTCGAATATTTCCTCCTGAAACTCACGCGTCACATCCCCGACAAGATCGTGTGCGTTTCAGAGGGGGTGAAGAGAGTTGTCATGGAAAAGGAAAGGGTCAAGGAATCGAACTTATGTGTGATCCGTAACGGTATCGAATTTGCTGGAGTATCTAATTCAGAACAAGAAAAATTATTGTTTGAGGAATTTCCCATCCCAGGGGAGAGCCTGGTGGTAGGGATGGTAGCGAACCTGAACAGGCCCGTCAAGGGAGGGGGATATTTCATAGAAGCAGTTCCCCTGATCCTTGAAAAGGTCCCCGGGACCCATTTCATCATTGTGGGAGGGGGGGATGAAATCCCGGGATTAATTGAGAGAACAGAAGCCTACGGGGTTTCCCACGCAGTCCATTTCGTGGGATTCAGGGAAGATGTTGAAAAATATTATGAGATTATGGACATTTCTGTCCTCACATCCCTATCGGAAGGGTTATCCATCACGCTCCTCGAGGCGATGAGTCACGGCCTCCCCGTGGTAGTGACAGAGGTGGGGGGAAACAGGGAGGTGGTAGTGGATGGGGTAACAGGATACTTAGTCCCGCCGGAGGATGTCCCATCCTTTGCGGAAAAAGTTGTGTACCTGTTGAAAAACAGTAATGTCAGAGAAAGGATGGGGGAAAGGGCACTAGATAGAATCGAGGGGTATTTTCGCATACAGGATACTTCTCCCCTATATGAAGGTATTTACAAAGGTGCATTAAGGGCGACCGATAGAAGAAAGCAGATAGGAGGAGTTGGCGAGAAAGTATGAACGGTGCATCCACAATAGGGAAAACCCGGATCGATAGTATCCTGACCAACCGGGCCTTCAAGTTGCTGTTAATATATCTGTTTTTTGAATACGGCAGGCCTCAGGCCCTGATACCGGGATTGGGAAAACTTCACCTGCCGGGAGTGATTATCGTAATTCTAATGTTTTCACTGGTTCAATCCGGTGGGATCGATTTCTCAAATTCCTTCTCTAAACTTTTCTTCGTACTTCTCGGGATGATGACCATACACGGCCCCTTCGCCACGAACAATTACTGGGCCCTCATGATGTGGAAATCGATACTCCTCTACTTTGTCGTATTCCTGAGCATGAGCAGGTTCGTGAATTCCATGGATAGATTTCACAAGGTGATGAGAGTCTGGATTGGGGTCCACCTGATCCTCGCCGTTGTGGGGATCATAAAGGGAGGGAGGGGGATAGGGGGATTCCTGGAAGATGAAAATGACCTCTGTATGACCATAAATATGATT
>CAYSOQ010000336.1:0-2170 GCA_964432685.1 uncultured bacterium | reverse complement strand
TCGAGGGAATATACAGGGATGTTTTTCCTTTCAGGGAGGTCTTCATACTCCGGGTATCCTCTTTGAACTTCCTTTTCTTCAGTCTTAAAAATTACTGTCTCCCGGATTGTTATATCCACTTTAACTGTTTTGCCGGAACTTCCGGGAAGAGGTCCTTCGTATCCCATGAAAAAGGTATAACTGTTCTCGTGAGTTCGGCGGTCGTGGTGGCTGAAAAATAATCTGATCGCCGACTTTTTGTATACATTCGTAAATATCTCATTGAAACCTTCCAAGATGTCCTGGAGGGACACATTCCCATTCATTGTGAAGTCAAGGTCCTCGGAAAATCGATAATCAGGAAAGTAGCACTTTTTTAAAGCCGTTCCTCCTTTGAATAGAAGGTTGTTTTTGAGTGAACTGTTAGAAAGTCCTACTAAAAACCACGAAAGGCAGTAATCTCGTTCCAGAATCATTTCGGGGATACGATGTCCACCTTTTTTCGCCAATCTGTTTGATAAAAGCGAAAGATTTCTCTGGGGAATCATGTCTTATGTCCTTGTTATTGTGATTAGTTCTTCAGATGTTATATTCAACCTGAGTCGCCATTTGCTGTTGAACTTCCCCTCTGGAGGAAGGTGCGGGTCAAGGAGAGAATAAGTCCTGGTCAGATGTAGCTTCAGCATTTCCCTGTTTTCGCATGAGCCTATCTCGTAGAGTTCCAACAGAAAACCGAGCCTCCGTATTACCGACCCTTTACCGATTTTCAGTGCGTGGAGGGCGAGTCGAGTAACATCCAGGGTCTCCCGCGCAATCCACAGGGCCTTGGCAACCTCCGATACGCCTCCGCTGTATTCCGGGTGGAGGAGCCCGTCAATTATTGTTCTTTCAGGGTTACTTACCAAAACCTTCTCTTGTTTGGTTGCCCAGTATTCAGTTATCCCAAAATAGCGTTCCTTTTTTATGCTCACGAAGATAAATTCTGTTCCTCCGATGGAAATATTTCTAGTCCTCTTTAAAACGGATATGTACACACGCAACTGGGGTTGTGTTGTCATTCCGTGGATTTCCATTGCTGAACCGTGGGAAATGTAATAATCCTTTCCTCCGGCGAGCTCTCTGGCAATGACATAAGGGTCTCCCATATATTCGGACGACTTTCCGAGCTCGTAAGGTATGAGCGTATACAGCCCGCTCTTAAGTCGCGCCACAACACCTCTGTTCACCAGTTTCCGGATGAAGTTTCCTGCTCTCCCCCTATCCATTTTTAGGATTTCCATTACATCCCTCAGCCGGAAAACGGTCCTGTTCTTTTCATACAATGTGGTGACCAGAAAGGAAGCCTTCGGCCCAAGGGTTTTTGTTTTCTTATGTTTATTAGATTTAACGCCCAATTTATGTCCTCATAGGGCTGTATTTAGCTCTAAATAGAAATTAATACAAGCATAAATTATATTATTAGCATTATAAATGTCCTACAGGGACATTTCACCAACTTATAACATAACTATATATGTTAATACGGTGAAATATTGCACAAGATTTAGGATTCGTAAATGCAGTTCCCAGATGATTAAATCCGAAGCACGAAATCCTAAATCCGAAACAAATCCAAAATTCTAAATTCAAATGACCGAAACGACCCCAAATCTATCTTTGGGAACCATAATTGAGAGAAGATAATTCTGATTCAGAATTCCGAATTCGGAATTAAAAACAAAACATTGAACTTGATTGTTAGGCTTTCCAGATCTTACCTTCGACCATTTGGGATGTTTTGAGGGCGTTTCGCGTGTCGATGATGAGCTTTCCGTGGCGTTTGATCTTCCCGTAGTCGTAGGAAGAGTGAGCCGTTGTGATGATCAAAAGGTCATACCCCTTCATGTTCTTCGGAGTTAAGGGGACAGACTCCTTTTCATAGGAAAATTTCCGCATTTTATACAGTTTCGGGATGTGTGGGTCGTTGTAATCGACAGCCGCCCCTTCCCGTTCGAGGAGTTCCATGATGTGGAGGGTAGGGGATTCCCTCAAGTCATCTACATCAGGCTTGTAGGACATGCCTAAGAGGAGAACTTTTGCGCCTTTTATGGATTTCCCGTTCTGGTTGAGCGCCTTTATCGCTTTTTCCAGCACGAAATAGGGCATATTCGTGTTGATTTCGCCGGCGAGTTCAATGACTTTCGTGGCTTTC
>CAYSOQ010000335.1:0-2177 GCA_964432685.1 uncultured bacterium | reverse complement strand
AATATTTATAATAGTTTATTATCACCTAACCACGGCTCACCTGCAAAGCCGCATCGCTGCAGCCGCGCGCTACCACGCTGGGCAGATATGTCTTTCGCCTTCCCGTGAAGAACGATCTCAGGCTTGCCTCCGTCTCCCCTCAAGGTCTCCACATCTCTCCACAAAATTCCTAAACTTTTTCCCGTTCCAAGCAGCTTCATCACAGCCTCCTTGACGGCAAACCTTCCTGCAAACCGTTCTGAGGCCTTCGCTTTGGACCTCCCTGCATAGGCAGACTCTCTACTGGTGAATACCCTCTCCACGAATCTGTCCCCATATTCTTTGACGAGCCTTTCCACTCGTAATATATCCACAATATCGACTCCTACCCCTTCGATCACGTAGCACCCCGAATAAGAGCAACCATCTCCTCAACCGCTCTTTGAAGCCCCACGAAAACGGCCCTCGAAATAATCGAATGCCCGATGTTGAACTCTTCAATCTGGTCTATTGCCAGCACAGGAATAATATTTCTGTAATTCAACCCGTGCCCTGCATATACCGATAGTCCGCTGGATAGGGCGTGGAAAGCACTTTTGCGAATTGCCTCCAACTCCTCCTCCTCTTCCTTTTGATTGAAAGCCTCGCAATACCTTCCCGTGTGGATCTCAATAGTATCCGCACCTGCTGCCCTTGAAGCTTCAACCTGCTCAAGATCCGGGTCGACAAACAGGCTCACCATGATCCCCGAATCTTTCAGTTCACCGATCCGCCTTTCGAGATCTTTCCCGCACATAATCACATCGAGCCCTCCTTCCGTCGTCACTTCTTCCCTCTTTTCAGGAACGATAGTGGCACTTCTGGGCTTCACCCTCTTAGCGATTTCCACCATCTCAGTAGTTGCTGCCATTTCCAGATTGAGTTTCGTCTTGATAACGCGGAGGAGGAGTTCCACGTCCCTGTCCCGGATATGCCTCCTGTCTTCCCTCAGGTGGACGGTGATACCGTCAGCCCCTGCCAGCTCAACAATCGTAGCTGCATGCACCGGGTCGGGTTCATCCCCTTTCCGAGCCTCCCTGACAGTAGCAACGTGGTCGATATTGACACCAAGCTTTTTCCTCAACCTTCCCTCCCGATTTCGTGTGAGGCAACTTCAGCAATTTCCCTGGCTATATTTGAAATCTGCTCCATTTCGGTTCCTTCCACCATGATCCTCAAGAGAGGCTCAGTTCCGCTGTACCGGATGAAGAGCCTTCCTTTCCCGTCGAGTGATTTTGAGTATGATTTAATCAATTTCCCCGTCTTTTTGAGACTCTTGAGTGGGACCTGTTTTTTCACTTCCACGTTCAAGAGCACCTGAGGAAAAGATTCCATAACATTTTTTAACTCACTCAGGGGTCTTCCCTTTTCAACCAATACCTTGAGAAGCTGGAGTGCCGCCAGGATACCGTCCCCTGTCGTGGAGTGGTCGAGAAAAATAATGTGTCCGGACTGTTCTCCGCCAAAATTATATCCTCCCTTCCTCAACTCTTCCAGTATGTAGCGGTCGCCCACCTGTGTTCTCCTTACCTTGATCCCCACATTCTTCATGGCGAGTTCGAACCCGATGTTGCTCATCATTGTGACGACAACAGTTTTCTTATTCAGATTCTTCCCATGGAGCATATCGAGTGCACAGATGGCCATTGTCTGATCGCCGTTCAATTCCTCTCCTTTCTCGTCTACCACGATGACCCTGTCTCCGTCCCCGTCGAGAGCTATACCTATGTGGGCCCTCTGCTTCCGGACTTCATTGGCCACATGCTCAGGGAAAAGGGCCCCGCAATCCCTGTTGATATTTAATCCATCGGGCTCTACAGAAAGGGGAATGACCTCTGCGCCCAGTTCCTGGAATACGGAGATGGCTGCTTTGTACCCAGCCCCATTCGCGCAATCAACCACCATTTTCACCCCGTCGAGTGTACGCCCCGCGGGGAAAGTGTGTTTCAGGTACACCACGTATCTTCCAGTTGCGTCATCTATCCTGGTTGCTCTTCCAATATTTTCGGGCCCCGGCCGGTATTCATCCAGAATGGGGGACTTGATCAAATCTTCCAGCCTCGCCTCGATACGGTCCGGCAGCTTGACTCCGTCTCCCCCGAAAATTTTAATTGCGCTGTCGAAAAAAGCGCTGTGAGATGCGTGGAGCACGCTGACCC
>CAYSOQ010000334.1:0-2184 GCA_964432685.1 uncultured bacterium | reverse complement strand
CTCTCCATATCACATAGAGGAGTCGGTGATTGAGACCTCTGTATCTCTGTACTCTTTCCCGAAGTTTGAGGTAACTCCCTGTATCGAAAGGGTATCCGGAAGGATGGCGGACCAGACCTTCATCTTGTCTTTACCTTTGCCCCTCATATCCTTGATGGATCCCCGGGCCATATTGATGACAATGATCCCTCCCGCAGATTCGAAGACAGCCTCTTCCATGGTATTTTCCAGGCGGGACGCAATCCCCCGTAATGTATCGGGAACCCCGCCGCTACCAAAAGTGGTGATCTTCGGAAGGGCTGTCCACAAAACCAGGGAAATAATGAACATTACAACTGCGAGTTCTATGAGGGTAAACCCCCAGGTATCCCTATTCTCCCCACGAGGAAATATCTGCATCTTCATCTTCACCTCCAGGGATTCCATCTGCTCCGTATGAGAGGATATCATAATCTCCATGCTCACCTGGGGACAGATATACGTATTCATTCTTCCACGGGTCTTTAGGGACTCTGTCGAGGTACCCTTCCTTCCGGTAGTTCTTGGGGATCCGGCCAATTTCGGGAATTATCACAAGTGAATTGAGCCCCTGTTCGGTCTCCGGGTAGAAACCGTTATCGAGCTTGAAAAGCTTGAGTGCCTGTTCAACGTTCCGGATCTGAAGTTTTACTTGAGTTCGTTTCGCCTCCTCTGTCCTACCAATGAGTTTAGGGACTATCAGGCTGGCAAGAAGACCGAGGATGATGATGACTACCATTATCTCGATCAGTGTGAATCCGTCGTTTTTCTTCAAGGTATTCATACGTGGGTGTACCTCACTTTATGATCTGGCTGATGTTCAAGAGGGGGAGCATCACAGAGATGACGATGAAGGCAACTATTCCCCCCATGACAAGGATTATAACAGGCTCTATGAGAGACAGGAATCTCTCGAGAAGGTTTTCATAGTCTCTTTGAAAGGCCTGGGAGGCCTTCTTCAGCATGAACCCGAGGTTCCCCGAATCTTCCCCTACGCCGATCATCTGGATAAGCATGGAAGGGAAGGTGTTTTCCTGCTTGAGTGAAGAGGCGAGGGTGGCACCTTCCACTACCCGCTCACGTGCATCCATCACTTTCCCCTGGATGTGGGTATTCCCTGCTGTCCCCGCCCCGATGCTCAGTGCTTGTTCGATGGTGAGGCCGCTCGAAAGAAGAGTTGAAAGGGTGCTGGAAAAGCGGCTCATGGAGATTTGATAATGGAGGCGGCCGAAAAGGGGAATCCTGAGTTTATAGGAATCTACCTTTAGCCTGCCTTCTTTCGTGCGGGCAAATTTACGGAAAAAGTAGAAAATAAGTCCTGCTGCTATGAAGATGAATATCCAGAACCGCCCCAGAAAAGAGGATAGGGCGATCAGGAGCCTGGTTGAGAGGGGGAGCGCCTGACCGAGGTTGTCGAAGATAGAGGTGATTTTGGGTACGATGAATGTCATTAGAAAAATCACTACCAGGGTTGCCATGAGGCTCATCAACAGGGGGTAAGTGAGGGAATTCTTCACTTTCCCGAGAAGTTTCTCTTCTTCCTCCAGATAGTCGGCGAGGCTTTCGAGGGCAGCCGCGAGGGTCCCGCTCTCTTCACCAGCATGAACTATATTTACGTAGAGCTCTGGAAATAAAGATGGAAATGTGTTTAGACCCTCAGCAAGAGATTGCCCCCCCCTGATGCTATCGAGGAGGGAAAGAAGTAATCCCTTCATCTTCCCATCATCACTCTGGTCAGCAACGGATTGGAGCGATACTGCGAGGGGGACTCCACTCCCCACGAGGGTCGCAACCTGCCTCGTCAGGAGGTTGATCTGTCCCTTCGAGGGAAGGTTGGTCTGAAAGAGGCGACGTTTCCCTCCCTTCTCCTCGAGTACCTTCTCGGAAATGTCGATGGGGTAGTATCCCCGGTCGAGCAGGATAGTGCGGGCTGTAGCAGATGTGTCGGCTTCTACCTGGCCCTTTCTCTCTCCCCCATCTCCATCTAGAGCTCTGTAACTGAAAATTGGCATCCCTAGCCTGTTTCACCCTGTTCGGAAGTGACTCTGAAGACTTCTTCGATTGTGGTGATGCCATTAAATACCTTTGATATACCGTGGGTCCTCAAAGGCTCCATACCATCCTCACGGGCAGCTTTCTTTATCTTTTCCCCGTCAGCCTTCTCAT
>CAYSOQ010000333.1:0-2192 GCA_964432685.1 uncultured bacterium | reverse complement strand
GAAACTGTGATGCAAGGGCGTACAGAAAATAACCAATAACGAACATTGACTTTACCTCAGTGGATTGATTTTGGCTTTCGATATGCTGCGTCAATAGCTTCTATGATGATTCCCCGGAAGCCACGCTTTTCCAGAATCGAAACACCTTCCGCGGTGGTCCCACCAGGCGACATTACCATCTCTTTGAGCTTCTCTGGATGGATTCCAGTCTCCCTTACGAGGGAAGCGGACCCCTCCACGAGGGATGTGGCGAAGGTGAGTGCTCTGTCCCTCGGTATCCCGCATTTTACAGCTCCATCTGCCAAGGCTTCGATGAGCACGAATATGAACGCGGGCCCAGACCCGGTGAACCCCGTTACAACATCAATTAATTCCTCTTTTTCAAAGAATGCAGCTGTACCTGTGGAGGAGAAAATTTCAAGGGCGAATTTCTTCTGGGCTTTTGACACTCCCTTTGAAGAGAATAGGCCCGTAACCCCTTTCCCTATGAGACAGGGTGTATTAGGCATGGCACGGACAACAGCCACAGAATTTCCAAGGGTTTCCTGGATATCCTTCACCTTTTTTCCCGCCAGTATGGAGATGACGAGCTTTCCATCCCAATCTATTCCTTCCACATCAGGTGACAGGCTATTTAGGTTTTGTGGTTTCACTGCAAGGAGAAGAACGGCAGAGCCTTCAATGAGTTTCCTGGCATTCTCGCTACCCCGTACTGAATACTCTTTCACAGTCCGGTTGAGAGCCCGCTTGTCTCTATCAAAACAGGAGATCTGCGCACTTTTCACAAGCTTACCCCCGAGAATTCCCCCGATAATCGCTCTCCCCATATTTCCCGTGCCCAGCACACCGATCATTTCCATCCTATCTCTCCTATTCAGCGCTCTCTGGCCCCGAAAATAGCCGTGCCAATCCTTATTATAGTGGCTCCCTCCTCGATGGCAACCTGGTAATCGTGGGACATACCCATTGACAGGTCCTTCAGGACAACGCCTTCTATATTCATCTGGTTGATCCGTTCTTTTTCCTCCCTGAGAGAGATGAAAAAAGGCCTCGCATCTTCTGGATCCTCTACATAGGGAGGAATCGTCATTAGCCCCTTGATCTTGATCCCGGGTAGAATAGAAATCTCCCTCATGAGAGGGGAGAGATCATTCCTCAAAACTCCCCACTTGGATGATTCTTCCGCAATATTAACCTGGACGAGAACGGGAACTTTCTTTCCTGCAGACAGGGCTCTTGCGGAAATTTCCTGGGCCATCCTGATGGAGGCCACTGTTTCAATCATGTCGAAAAGGCGGATAGCCTTCTTTGCCTTGTTTACCTGCAGGTGCCCCACCAGGTGCCATTTCATCGGCTTCTCAAGGGTTGAAATCTTCTTTTCTGCTTCCTGGACATAATTTTCTCCGAAGCAATCCAGCCCCTCCTCTGCGACCTCCATGATAAGTTGAGGGCTCCTTGTCTTAGAGACAGCAACGACGGTGATGTCGCTCGTCTTTCTTCCGCTCCTTATCGCCGCTTCTGCAACTTTTTCCAGAACATTTCTTACGTTTTCCGAAATTTTCACCATGTTCCCTCCCTCCCATCGTTACATCCCAGGGAATAAAGACACTTTCCATGTGGAGATATTTCGAGGATACCTGCCTCCTCGAACATGATCACGACTGTCGATAAGGGCAGTCCCACTACTGAAGTGAATGATCCGTTGATCCGGTCAATCAGCGCGCTCCCTGCTCCCTGGGCGCCATAAGCACCTGCCTTGTCAAGGGGTTCTCCTGTGGATACGTACGCCTTTGCCTCCTCATCGCAGAAATTTCGAAATGTCACCTCTGTTACTTCACAGGTTTTGTTCGAAAAGTTCGAGGCAAGGTGTATAAGGCTGACCCCGGTGAATACAAGGTGAGTGTTTCCCCGTAACACGAGAAGCATTGACAGAGCTTCTTCCCGCCCAGAGGGTTTTCCGAAAAGGGTTCCCTCGTGTACCACCACCGTGTCGGCTCCCAAAACCCACCTGTCAGGATGGCGCCTGGCTACTTCCATTGTCTTTCCAATGTCATTGGGCAGAACAATCTCCCGGGGATTTTCCTCGTAGACGCTCTTGTCGTGCCGCCAGAATCCGTGTTCTCCGAACGCCTCACCGTGATCCGAGGTCACGACGATCAGAGTATCGTCAAAACGCGGGTCGTCCTCGAGCG
>CAYSOQ010000332.1:0-2198 GCA_964432685.1 uncultured bacterium | reverse complement strand
GATCCCGATCCCGCCAGGAGGTTTATTGCCCTTGGGGGCATCCCAGCCTTCAGAAGAGCCTCCACGAGAAGGATCGAGGTAAAGGGTGTGGAACTCGCAGGTTTATGGACGATACTATTCCCCGCTGCAATGGCCGGTGCAATCTTGTGGGCCACGAGGTTCAGGGGAAAGTTGAAGGGAGTGATCGTTCCTATGACCCCCAGGGGAAAACGCTCGTAAAAGGCGACCTTTGTTTCCGACCCCTTTGCTGCGCTCATTGATATTGTCTCGCCATGGAGTTTCAGCGCTTCCATAGCGGCAAACTTGAAGGTTTGTACTGCGCGGTTGACTTCTCCCAGGGAATATTTCCAGGCTTTCCCCGACTCGAGGGTTATGGTCCGGGCGAAGAGTTCCGCTTTTGCCTCTATTATCTTACTCGTGCCCTCCAGGATGGACGCCCTTTCGTGAAGAGGCATGGCCGCCATAGTATCACGAGATTCATAGGCAGAAAGGATCGCATCCGAGACAAGGGGAGGTGTCGCAAAGGGGACTCTTCCTACCACTTTTCCGTCATAGGGATTGATTACGTCGAATTTCTTCCCCTTCCTTACCCATTTCCCATTCACATACAGGGCACCACTCTTCATGTCACGCCTCCTGATCGTTTTTCCCACACCCTTATCATACCTCAACCCATTTCCCCCCAATAGTATAGTCGGAACCGCCCGGTATAAATTTCAGAGGGTCAAGGGTCCATCAATTACAAGAGAAAGAGGTAGGTCACTACAAGGAAAGTGGGCACGAGTATGACCACCGAGTAGATCATATACCCGAAAAAGGATGGCATTTTCACTTCGTTTTCTTCGGCAATAGACTTGACCATGAAGTTTGGTGCATTCCCGATATACGTGTTTGCGCCCATGAAGACGGCACCGGCGGAAATCCCCACGAGGAGCTTAGTGGGTATTCCCACCACTTCAGGGTTTGCCCCGAGACCCTGCGCTAGAGAAAGAAACGTAAGATAGGTGGGAGCATTGTCGAGGAAACTGGAAAGGGACCCGGTAGCCCAGAAGAACTGCCAGGTCTGCGTGACCCCCAGTTCACTCCCTCTGGCCTCCAGGATCAGGAGGGCGGGTATCATCGCGGCAAATATCCCCGCGAAGAGCTTAGCCACCTCCTCAATGGGATGGTAAGTAAACTCGTTCTCATCCCTCAGCTGTTTCGGAGTAATCTTTATGGAAATGATCGTCGCCACAACCATTATGACCTCCCGGAAAGGTGGGGGGACGAACACTGCGCCAAGGACAGCGGCGAGAAGAATAAAATTATACGAACCCTCTAACTTTATTCGACTTTTTTCCTCCTTCAATTCATCTCCGTGGAGTGCAATATCCTTCTTGTACTTGATCGTATCGATGACGAAGAATATGGCAACCACGAGGGCTACCTCAAAAGCCCAAAGGTGGACCAGGTGTTTTAAGGTCCAGAAGAAGGGCACCCCCTTGAGAAATCCCAGAAATAGAGGGGGATCCCCTATGGGAGTTAGAGAACCACCGATATTCGCCACGATGAATATGAAGAAGATGACAACGTGGGAGAACGATTTTCTCCACTTGTTCGCCCTGATAATTGGCCGAATGAGGAGCATGCTCGCTCCCGTGGTCCCTAGCACGTTCGCAATGACAGAACCGATCAGTATGATCACGCAGTTGGAGATTGGAGACCCCTTGATGGTACCCCGAACAAGTATCCCCCCTGAAATCACGAAGAGGGCACCAAGCAGGATGATGAAAGAGACGTACTCTTCCCCTGTATGGAGAACCGCATGAGCATCCTTGAAGATAAAATAGGCTGCCACTGGAGCCCCGAAGAGAGCTGCAACTTTTCCGTAATGATTCGCCCAGAAATGGGGAGAGACAAGAGGAGCTATCGCGATTGAGAGAAGCAGCCCCGCGAAAGGAAGAACCCAGAAGAGGGAGAGTTCTTTCCCCAGGGAGGGAACTTCGGAAGAGCAGAGCCCAATGACAGGAATAATGGTAAAAGCTAAAGTAAGCGGTAAGACACTATATCTCCTCGACCCTCGAAAAGTCATGGCAGAACCAACCTCCTAATCATGTATGAAAAGTGGACAGACAGGATCCTTGATGAGGTCATCAGTGAGAGAAACGAACAGGTAATTTCTCAGCCTGTTCTCTCCCTTTTTCCCCAGGACGAGGAGC
>CAYSOQ010000331.1:0-2214 GCA_964432685.1 uncultured bacterium | reverse complement strand
CTTTTTTTTTACTCATTAGAAAAATGGGTGAATCTTCACTAGGGGAAACCATAAGGGTAAGACTTTTATAACTGTTATTACGTAATCAATTTATGAGGAGCAGGGAGCGGTATTTTTTCATCATGGAAGCAATCTTGTCTATTTTTTCATCCCCCACCGCCAGTTCAAGAAGCATGAGCTCGTCATCGAATACATCCTCCGGGATCCGTTTCTTAATTTCAGGCTCGAGGATGTGAAAGACGTTCAATTTGAGACATTCTCCCGCAAGAGGTCCTGACCAGCTGGGGTCACCGTCGATCACGGTCCTGGAGCCGACTTCGAGATACTGTTCATTGGTGATACCCCATACAACTAATAGATTTTCCGGGCCATGATCTGCTGCTGCCTTCTTGATGTTTTCCTGACTCTCCGAGTCAAGTGCGAGAGCTGCCGTTCAGACGAAGCAGGCGTCCATTACGAGGATCACAAGGGCACCTGCCGCCTCCAGGCACTTTTTGAGTGAGTCTCCCTTGATCTCCTGTCCATCTCCGAAGGCGATTACTTTTTTCCCCTCAAACATTTATCTCCTCCTCTCTCTGGTTCGGGTTTTCCCCGATAACAAAAGATAACCCATCGGAAAGATTCGTCATTCTCGTTAAAAATGGGCTCCCCTTCGCTACGATCATGATCCTTTTTTTCTTTCCTTCCAGGATTTCCTTTATTCCGTGAGCAATATAAGGGACGCCCGCGGGAATATGTCCCTGGGTAGGCGCGAAGCCCACGAGCCCACGTTTTTCGATGAAGTCTTTCATCTCTGACTTTTCGATCTCTTTCTGCTGAACCGCAAGGGCAGCAATTAACCGGTAATTTTTCAGGGGAATGTCGTCCTGGCCGATTGGCAGTGTGATTTCCGGGTTCTGGAGTTCCGTGGCGTAACGGTCAATATCCGTTAATTTCAAGTTATGGGTTTTAAGGGGTTTCAGGATCAGGTTTTCCTGGATTCTCTGCTGCGACCCGCCGGCACCGATGGGATATTTCCCGAGCAGGTCGAGCCTCAGGATAGGTGAGTAGCCATCGTCAGCTGTCACTAAAAAGGCGATACCGCCCACCACGTCTTCGAGGATAGGCATATTTTCCTTGAGATGTCCCTGGAATTTCATTCCCAGCTTGGCGAGAGAGCCTCCGCCCACGACGGCAACGTTTTTAAACAATCCCGCTTTAACAAGGGCTGCGGCATGCATAATGGCGTAATTGGGGCCGACACAGAACGATTTCACGTCGCTCGAAGTGGCGTTAAGGCACCCCACCATCTCGCCGATTGCGCGGGCAAGATTCCCTCCCCCTCTCTGGTACCTGTCGCCGGCGGCCTCTTCGGAGCAGCTGATAATAAAATCGATGTCCGAGGCTTTCACGTCTGAGCCCTTTAGCAGCTGTTTTAGCGCCAGATAGCCCGAAGCCTTGGTGATCAGGTTTTCCATGAGCACATCGGCCTTCAGCGAATCATCTTCGTCATGATGCCTCTGAAAACAGCCTATCAGGGTACTGTCGTGATAAAGGGGGAGAGAGTGATCTATCCTGATTTTCCCTTCGATCTCCTCTATCTGTTTCCCATTCTGTAATTTTTTTAAAAGATCGTCCGTATTGCAGAAGGGGTGTCCCTGTATGGCCGGCAAAACTGTGTCATGTAAAAATCCTTCTTCGAGCCAGACAAGGTCATAGGAGGATTCGTCTGTTGCCCCCTTCAAAAGAGCGTAGAACTCCTCCTGGGGCATGATTTCTCCGTAGGGCCCAGCCCTGCCGCAGCCTCCATTCCCGTTTACGAGATGCTCATACCACGGTCTCGTCAACGACCTTAAGCTGTCAGGCTCCATATTCCCGATAAATACCTGGTTGGGGGCGTAGCCCACCGCCTCTTTGAAGCTTCTCAGGTGGCGTGAAATATTTTCCGTGAGGCCGGGATGCTTTTTCCCTTCCCTTGAAGGTTTGGATCCATGACGGACAAAATCAGGCAGGTGAACGAGGATGTTGGAACACTCTTTAATTATTACATGGCCACTACTCATCTTAATTTTCTCCCATCTCTCGAAGGGTATCTTCTACCCTTTTTTCTGTTGTCTCGTCGAAGCCCACGATCCTCGACACATTTTGTCCCTTATTGAAGAAGAGCAGTGCAGGAACACCCATGATTTTGTATCTTCCGCAGAGTTCCCGGTTGTCCCAGGCGTTTACTTTGAA
>CAYSOQ010000330.1:0-2217 GCA_964432685.1 uncultured bacterium | reverse complement strand
CCTCGAGTTCGAAATCTCCCAGTGAAGGGGCAGCATCGTTCACGAATCCCTGGAGTTCCACCTTCTCGCCCGCATTTCCCTCGAGTTCCGCGCTCTTGACATCGACTGTTTCGGCGGTGAGGGTGTTTGAAGAGATGTTCTGGCTGCTCCTTACTTCCACATATTTTCCTCCCGCAATGGTGCCCGTAACGGTGGCGCCCGAATAGTTTACGATGAGGGATCCGATTTGGAATGTTTTTGTTGTTGTGTTGAGGTTTGAAACCGATCCCTTTATTTCAATTACTGTTGTTCCCGGATTGAAGGCGGCAGACTTTTTCTCGATTCGCGTCGCCCTGATCGTTCCCGTGTGGAACCCGCTCACCTCCACGATAACTCCCGAGATGAGATCGGAAGGAACAGGGCTTGCGCCGCCGGTAAAATTATCGAAGACTGTCAGGGGGCCGATGGTAACTGTTTGACCTATAACCACTATGGAACTGCCGTCTGTGGCCACACTGTCCACTGGACCCTCAATGAGGTCCTCCATGGTTACCTTCGTTGAGCTTCCCGTGGTTCCGTTACTGTCGAAATCCCCTTCCACTTCCACTACCATTCCTACCTTGAGGCCCGATTCGGATCCTGAAACACCGTCGAAGGTATAGGCGGTGGATGCAGTGGAAAAAAATTCAACTCCGTTCACAAGAAAGCTTCCAAACCCTGTAATGACTCCCTTGCTTCGGCCGGTCCCCCCGATTCCCCCTCCGGCGAGGTTTCCAGGCCCACACGACAAAACCAGGGCTGCGATGGAGATCACGGCCAGTGTGGATACGAGCAACCTCCTGTTTATATTAATTATTTTCATTTTGTTCGTCCTCCTCAGTTGCATCTGCTTCGAAATAGTATACTCCCACACCCGCTCTTATCCTGCCGGTTCCGGAGGCTCGGGGGTTCACATCTCTGTCTCTCGCTGACATCCACCTGTCGAAGCGTTCGAGAAGACGCTGGGATTCTCTTTCCGTCAGATCCCTTAACTGAGGGATAGCTTCCCGGGGGAGATTGTCATAGCAAACTTTTCTCTGGAACCTCGGGGGCTCCCAATCCCTGGAAAGGTTGTGGCCTATAGTGGATATGAGGTCTGATACATCCGTCCCGAGGATATGGAGCTTTACCGCATCATCCTTATTGGGGACGTAGGCCCGTACGATCAGGTTGACCATTGTTTTCCCTTTCAATTCAACTGAATTTACCCGGTTCAGTTCATCAAGAACTGCCCTTGCGGGAACGTCACCACTGTAAGCCCGGACCAGTTCCCTGAAAGAGTTCTCTCCTCTTTCGATTGGAAGGGGATGGGGATTCCCGCTGCCGTCGGAAAACCTCGGATCTATCAACCATCCGCTGATAACGCGGGAGGCGCGGTTATACCTGTCAGATGGAGCGCTGTCAGTTGATATAGGAAGAGACCTGACCCTGTTCACTTCCTTCCTGGTGAGCCCGGTGAGGAGGGAAATACGTGAAACTGTCTGCTTTTTCCCCTCGATCCCGAATTCTTTCCCTGCAACATCCACGTAGGCTCTCTTTGCGATATCGGCGAATGTCCCGTAGGAGATACCGTTTCTCAAGAGGATTCTCACCAGCGGGGTGAATATCTTTCTCACAGCGGATAGGATAGAATTTTCAATAGGCACACCCATATATGGGATTATATTCCCAAATATATCTTAAGTCAAGTATGGCCATTTGAGTGGAAGAATATTGCTTCCACGGGACTTGTGTGGGGAGGGAATATGTGCGGAAGTGATTAAGGGTGAGGAAATGCAATTAACCTTAATAATATTGTTCAATATTTCCGATACGTATAGCATATGGAGCAACATGTTAAAAAGAATAAGTTTTCCTTCTTTGCGGTTATTACGGGTATTGTAGTTATCGTCACCTTTTTCCTGGTAACCATTTTCCTTGTATACCCCCTATTTACGCGGTTTTACCTTCAACATGTAGAAAGGGGAGCAGTGAAGACAGGGAACCATATTGCCCGGGCCTATTTCAAGGAGGGGATTTCTTTAGAGAAGGAGGGCGTGCCCGCCTCACTGATCGAGAAGATTTCATCAATGAAGAGGGATTATCATCTCGAGAAGGTGAAGGTGTTCGATTTTTCAGGAAAAATCCGTCGATATCTGAAAATTCATCAATCTTCGTCCGATTATAAGCATGCATGGCCTGGCTGACATCATCACCTGT